>DATGLO010000663.1:0-5086 GCA_035294105.1 Allostellaceae bacterium | reverse complement strand
AAAGCCCGGCGCGTCGCCCAATGTTCCATCCGCGTGCTCCCTAGGTTTTCAGCATCCGCAAGGCGCGACCCAGACCGCGTCGATCATCCTGTAGCGGCCTATTTCAAATCGAGTTTGAACAGCTTGATCGCATTGGTGCGGCCGATCTTTTCCTTGTCGGCGGCGGCGATCTCCAACCCGTCGAACCACTCGGCGGCGTCCTTGTTGCTTTCGAAGGGATAGTCCGCCGAGAACAGGATTTTGTCGACGCCCATCATCGACAGCGCACACTGGAACGACGGCGTGCAGAAATTGCCGCTGGTCGTGATCCAGAAGTTCTTGATGAAGGTCTCGCCCAGGAAGTCGCCGCCTTTATAGCCGCGCGGCGAGAAGCGCATGCGGGCATCGATGCGCCACAGGAAGAACGGGATGCCCTCGCCCATATGGCCGATGACGATCTTGAGGTTCGGGTATTCCTTGAAGAGTCCCGAACCGCAGAGGCGCAGCGAATGGACGGCCGTATCCGCGGCGAAGCCCCAGGGCGAACTCATCAGCCACGGATGACCTTCATACGCCGGCGCCTTGCTGAGCAGCGGCGCGCGCGGATGGATGTAGAACGGCACATCCAGTTCCGAGACTTTCTTCCAGAACGGCCGATATTCCGGCAGATCGTAATAGAGCGCGGTATCGGGCTTGTCCTTCTGGGTGAAGCTGTTGACCAACGCGCCGACATAGCCGTGTTCCTTGACGCAGCGTTCCAGCTCATTGGCCGCCGCCGTCGGATCCTGCATCGGCAGGGCGGCGAAGCCGGAGAAGCGCTTGCGGTTCTTGTTGACCAGCTTCGCCATCGTGTCGTTGGCGCGCTTGGCGAGGTCGATCGCCTCGTTGGTGCTGACGACCGCCTGAACCGAGGGCGAATTGAGCGAGACGATCTGATGGTCGATGCCGTTCTTCTCCATTTCGGAGAGGCGCTCGTCGCCGAGCTCGAGGATCTGCCGCTCGAACCGGTTCCAATCCGCCGAGCCGCCGACGAAGCCGCGCGAATCGTCCAGCGTCTCCGGCAGGCTCCAGTGCTCCTCGAGTGCAATCTTTCCCTTCATTCTAATCCTCTCTTTTGAGCCATCTGGCGGTTCCGCCGGCGGCGGCATTCGATTGGGGTGTTCTCCCCGCGCATAATACGGGTGCGCTCTCCCCCCCATCAATCGCCTAATCTCCCATTTTTCTCGATCGCGCGAGCGACTACATAGCGTGCATGCCGAAAACCCGTCTCGATGCGCTCTATGCCGACGTGCGTGCCTGCACGCTCTGCGCCGCGCAGCTGCCGCTCGGGCCGCGGCCGGTGCTGCGCGGCAAGCGCGCGGCGAGGCTGATGATCATCAGCCAGGCGCCCGGCACCAAGGTCCATGAGACCGGCTTGAGCTTCAACGACCCCAGCGGCGAGCGGCTGCGCCGATGGCTCGGCATCGACCGGGAGACTTTTTACGACGAGCGGCGCATCGCGATCCTGCCGATGGGGCTGTGCTATCCCGGGCGCTACGATCGCGGCGGCGATCTGCCGCCCCGTCCCGAATGCGCGCCGCTTTGGCATCAGCGGGTGCTGGCCGAATTGCCCAATCTCGAGCTCATCCTGCTCGTCGGCTCCTACGCGATCGATTACTATCTCGCCGATACGAAGAAGCCGCGCATGGCCGACACGGTCGCGGCGTGGCGCGATTACGGCCCGCTTTATTGGCCGCTGCCCCATCCGTCCTGGCGGACGGTGCTGTTCGAGCGGAAAAATCCCTGGTTCGAAGCGGCTTTGCTGCCGGCGCTGAGGAAGCGGGTGAGAAGGGTGCTCGCGCCCTAAATCACGAGCCCTCGATCCGCTCCATATCCTCGTCGGAAAAGCCGAAATGGTGGCCGATCTCGTGGATCAGCACATGACGCACCACAGCGGCGAGGTCTTCGCCGGTCTCGCACCAATAATCGAGCAGCGGCCGGCGGTAGAGGAAGATCATGTCGACATGCTGCCGCGCGGCGAGCGCGCTTTGCCGCGGCAGGGCGACGCCGCGATATAGGCCGAGAAGATCGAACGGGCTATCGAGGTCCATTTCCTCTTCGGTCTCCTCGTCGGGGAATTCCTCGACCCGGATGACCACATCGCCCACATGCCGTCGCAATTCCTCTGGTATAGTGGCGAGCGCCTCACGCGCCAGGTTTTCGAGGTCGGCGAGCGAAGGCGGTGTCTGGCTCATGACGGCATCGGAGGCTGACAATGGTCGAACGACTCGTCGGTGCTAAGCGCAAGGAAGCGGTCGCGGAATTGCGCGGCTGGGCGGAGGTCCAGGATCGCGATGCGATCCGCAAAATCTATCATTTCGGCACCTTCAGCGAAGCCTGGGCGTTCATGTCGCGCGTCGCCCTGCTCGCCGAGAAAATGGATCATCATCCGGAATGGTTCAACGTCTATAACCGCGTGGAGATCCTGCTCGCGACGCATGACGTCGAGGGCCTGAGCGAGCGCGATGTCAAGCTCGCCCACGCCATCGACGAGATCGCGCCGCCGCGCGACAAAGCCTGACGCGGCGTTTGCCCGCCCCATAGCGTCACCCGCGCGCGCGTGTTATTTCTGCGCCCAAGAGCGGTGAACAGGGTGGAGAGCCGAGATGGCGAATAAGGTCTATCCCACGCCCGAGGCGGCGCTTGAAGGCTTGCTGCGCGACGGGATGCTGGTCCTTTCCGGCGGTTTTGGCTTGTGCGGCGTGCCCGACGCGCTGATCGAGGCGATCAAGAAAGCCGGCACCAAGAATCTGACGGTGGTCTCGAACAATGCCGGCACCGACGGCGCGGCGCTCGGCCTGCTCCTCGAAACGCGCCAGATCAAGAAAATGATCTCGTCCTATGTCGGCGAGAACAAGCTTTTCGCCGAGCAATATCTGAAGGGCGAGCTGGAGCTCGAATTCAATCCGCAAGGCACCTTGGCCGAGCGCATCCGCGCCGGCGGCGCCGGCATCCCGGCTTTCTACACGAAGACCGGCTACGGCACGGTGATCGCCGAGGGCAAGGAGACCAAGGATTTCGACGGCGAGCATTACGTGATGGAGCGCGGCATCGTCGGCGATCTCGCCATCGTCCATGCCTGGAAGGGCGATACCGAGGGCAATCTCGTCTATCGCAAGACGGCGCGGAACTTCAATCCGGTGATGGCGACCGCGGGCAAGGTTACCGTCGCCGAGGTCGAGCATCTCGTGCAGCCGGGCGAGATCGATCCCGACCACATCGTCACGCCGGGCATCTATGTCCATCGCATCGTGCACATCAAGAATCCGGTAAAGCGGATCGAGGTGCGTACCGTGCGGAAGAAAGCATAAGGAGAGCGGCCATGCCTTGGACACGCGATCAGATGGCGGAACGCGCGGCGAAAGAGTTGCGCGACGGTTTCTATGTCAATCTCGGCATCGGCATCCCGACGCTCGTTTCGAACTACATTCCCAAGGGCGTGTCGGTGCAGCTTCAGAGCGAGAACGGCATGCTCGGCTTCGGCCCCTTCCCTTACGAGGGCGAGGAAGATCCCGATCTTATCAACGCCGGCAAGCAGACCGTGACCGAGCTGCCGACGACCAGCTTCTTCTCGAGCGCCGACAGCTTCGCGATGATTCGCGGCGGCCACATCAACATCGCCATCCTCGGCGCGATGCAAGTCGCGGAGAACGGCGATCTCGCCAATTGGATGATCCCCGGCAAGGTCGTCAAGGGCATGGGCGGCGCGATGGACCTCGTCGCCGGCGTCAAGAAGGTCGTCGTGGTGATGGAGCATTCGGCGAAAGACGGGCCGAAGCTCTTGAAGCGCTGCACCTTGCCGCTCACCGGTTCGCGCGTCGTCGACATGCTGATCACCGATCTCGGCGTGTTCGAGATCGATCGCCGCGGCGATAAAGGCGTGAAGCTCGTCGAGCTCGCGCCCGGCGTTACCCTCGACGAGGTTCGCGCCAAGAGCGAAGCGACGATCCACAGCGGGATTTGACGCGCCTCAAGGGCGCGTCATCCCGGACAAGCGGCGAAGCCGCGCGATCCGGGATCGAGCTTTATTTGCCTTTTATTGCCTGAAGCGCGGCGTCGACCGTTCGCGCCTCATCGCTATCGGGCGGCATCTTGTCCTTGACCTTCTGCCAGTCGGCGCGGGCGGTGGCGAAGTCGCCTTCCTGCGCCGCGTGAAGGCCCAGATACCACATCACCGCCGGCGTGTCGGGCTGGATCGCCTGGATGCGGTTCAAGAGATCGACGACCGGCTGCGGGATCGGCTCGGCGAGGGAATGCCCCGCCATCAAGCCTTGCGCCTCGGTCATCAGGACGTCCGGGTCGTTGGGCTTGAGCTTTTCGGCTTGCGCGAAAGCCGCCGCGGCATCGTCCGCTTGGCCGAGCACGGCGTAAGAGCGGCCTAAGCGCAGCCAGCCGTCGACGTCGTCGGGGTGCTGCTTCATCTCGTCGGCGAGTTTCGCGACCATCGCCTTGATCTGCGCGAGCTGCGCTTGTTCTTGGGCGACTTGCGCGCGCTCGGCGCCGCGATCGGCGTAGGGGTCGTCGGGCAGGCCGGGCGAGCCCACGACCGCATAGATGCCGCTCGCGGCCAGCACGATCAGCAGCGCTGCGACGATGGCGAGCACCGGCTTTTTCGCCCCCGCCGGCTCTGTCTTGCCGTGGTCGTCGGCGGCGAGCAGACGGCGCTGCAATTCCAGACGCGCGGTCGCGGCGTCGTTTTCTGCGACGGTGCCGCGCGCCACCTCGCGATCGAGTTCTTTGATCTGATCGCGATAAACGGCGCGGTCGAAGGCTTCGCGCGTTGCCGGCGCGCGCGCCGGCTTCAGCAGCGGTCCCAGAACCAGAGCGAGAACGATGATGGTCGTGCCGGCAATCGCCAGGAAGAGCGGCAGCATCAGCCGTCTTCCTCAATGAGGCGCTCGATCCGGCGCCGCTCGGCCTCGCTCAGCGGTGCCGCCGGCGTCGCCGCCTTGCGACGGCGCAGATAGATCAGCGCGCCGCCCGCCGCGAGCAACAGGACCGCGATCGGCCCGAACCACAGCACATAGGTCGCGGGCTCGACCGGCGGCTTGAGCAGCACGAAATCGCC
>DATGLO010000662.1:0-10940 GCA_035294105.1 Allostellaceae bacterium | reverse complement strand
CAGGACGGCAACGCCGTGCTGCTGCGACTGCCGGGCGGCATCGGCTGGCGGCTTCGCATGCAGGGCGCGGTGCTCAGCATCGCCGAGAGCATTTATGTCGGCGCGGGCGGTACCAAGAAGACGCGGCAGATCGTGCTCGACGGTCATGTCGGCACCAATGGCGCGATCGTCAAATGGGCGCTGCGCCGCGAGGCGAAGAAGCCGAACGAGGACGCGCAGCCGTCGCTGGCTGAGGATCTCTGAGCCCGATCAGCCGAGGCCCAGCACCTCGCGCGCCTTGGCCCAGCTTTCCTCGCGCGGCACGTCGAAGCGATAGCGATCGGCTTCGGAGATCGGCGCGACCACCGCTTTCTCGAAACTCGGCCGCGCGCGGATGCGCTCGTACCACGCCGTCACCTTGGGCCGGCGTCCCTGCCATAACCCGTCGAGACCGATGGCGGCGGCGCGGAAGATGTAGGGCGTCGCCGCGACATCGGCGAGGCTATAAGCGGCACCCGCGAGATAAGGCTGCGCGGCGAGCGACGCCTCCATCTCGCCGATGTATTTGTCGTAGTTCTTGAGCGCCAGCGCGACATGCGGCGCGGCCAGGCCCTGCTCGATCGACAGCCGCTGGCGCTCGCGATAATCGGGATTGGGAATCTTGGCGAGATGCGCCGCCAGCTCATCGCGCGATTTCTGAATCAGGACCTTGCGGTTGGCCGTGGCGAAGGTCAGCGTCGAGCAGGCGGCATGGAGATAATCGTCGATCTTCTTCATGAAGAGCCGCGCCTGATGGCGCAGCGCCGCGTCTTTCGGCAGCAGCGGCGGCTCGGGAAACGCCTCGTCGAGATATTCGATGATGAGCGTCGATTCGATCAGCACCTTGCCGTCATGGACGAGCGTCGGGACCACCTCATTGGGATTGAGCTTGGCATAATCCGGCCGATGCTGGTCACCGCGCTGCAAATCGAGTATCTCGCCCTCGAAAGGCAGCCCTTTTTCCTCGAGCGCCAATCGCACCTTGACGGAACAGACCGAAGTGCTGCCTTGATAGAGATAGAGCATGGGCCGCCTCGCCTTTTTTGGTGTAGCCTCGAAAGCTAGAAGCGGGCGGGCATTCGGGCAAGCGAGAGAGACGTGAAGCTATCGGTCCTATCGGTCGCCGACCATTATCCCGACGGCGCACGCGCACAAGGACAATTCTACCGCGCGATTATCGATCAGGCGGTCCTGGCGGAAAGCCTCGGCTATGAGATCTGCTTCATCGCCGAGCATCATTTCCACCCCTACGGCACGGTGCCTAATCCCGCCGTGCTGCTGAGCGCGATCGCCGAGCGCACCAGCCGCATCCGACTCGGCCCGGCGATCACCGTGCTGCCGTTCCGCGACCCGCGCACCGTCGCCGAGGATTATGCGCTCTTGGATCAGCTCTCCGGCGGACGGCTCGTGCTCGGCCTCGGCTCGGGTTACCTCAAACACGAATTCGCCGGCTTCGGCATCAACGGAGCCGAGAAGCGCGAGCGGTTCGACGAAAACATGGCGATCGTCAAGGCGCTCCTCTCCGGCGCGCGCGTCAGCCATGCCGGCAAGTTCGCCACGATCGACGCGGTGCAGCTCAATGTCGCGCCGCGGCAGAAAGACGTGCCGATCTATGTCGCCGCGCTCAACAAGGAAGCCGTTTATCACATCGGCCGCCAGGGCAACGGACTCCTGACCATCCCCTACGGCACGCTCGAGAATTTCGCGCAGATCGGCGCGCTGCAGCAAGCCTTCGCGCGCGGCCGCGCGGAATCGGGCGCGGCGCCGATGCCCGGCGGAATGGCGCCGCATATTGTCACTTTTCACACCTATGTGGCCCGGACCGACCGGGAAGCCGAGGCGCTGGTGCGCGAGGCGTTCGAGCTCTATTGCCGGACGCGGCTTTACGCCAGGCCCTGGACCTATGAGCAGATCCGCGAGAACGGGCTTGCGCTTTTCGGCTCGGTCGAGCGCGTCGCCGAAAAGTTGATCGCGCTCCAGGACATGGGCATCGAGCATGTCGCGACCTTGTCGAATTTCGGCGCGCTCGAGGCGAGCCGCGTCGAGGCTTCGATGCGGCTGATGATCGACGAGGTGCTGCCTATCGTGCGCAAGGCGACGCGCGCATGAGCCGGCCGCTCGATGCCGCGGTGATCGTCGTCGGCGGCGGGCCGGCGGGGCTGATGCTCGCCAACGAGCTGGGCCATCGCGGCGTCGCCACCTGGCTGTTCTGCGATCGGCCCGGCACGTCGCCTTATCCGCAAGCCAACGCGACCCAGGCGCGGACGATGGAATTCTATCGCCGGCTCGGCTTCGTCGAGAAGCTGCGCCAACGCGGCCTGCCCCCGGATCATCCGACCGATATCGCCTATTTCACCCGCATCACCCGCCACGAGCTCGCGAGGCTGGAGTTGCCGCCGGCACAGGAGGCGGGCGCGCTGATCAAGACGCTGTCGGGATCCTGGAGCGCCGCCGAGCTGCCGCATCGCTGCTCGCAAATGTATGTCGAGGACACGCTGCTCGACGAAGCGCGGCGGCACAAATCGGTTGCGCTCAATTTCAACTGGCGGGTGACGCGCTTCACCGATCACGGCGATCACGTCGAGGTCGAAGCCGAGGCGGCCGATGGCAGCGCCCGGCGCCGCGCGACCGCGCAATATCTTGTCGGCTGCGACGGACCGCGCAGCACGGTGCGGCGTCAGCTCGATATCCACTACGACGGTGCGGCGCAGGCGGACCGGCCTTTCATGAGCGGCCGGCAGCTCACGACCTATGTGCGCGCGCCGGCCGTCTATGACGTACTGAAGCATAAGCGCGCCTGGCAATACTGGTCGATGAACCACGCCCAGCGCGGCACGCTGGTGACGATCGACGGCAAAGGCGAGTTCACCTTCGGCATGCAGCTGCCGCGCGACAGAGAGGAAAGCGACATCTCGGCCGCCGAGAGCATCGCGCGATTCCGCACCATGATCGGCGCCGAGATTCCGGTCGAGATCATCAACCGGAAATCCTGGCACGCCGGCTATTCGCTGGTCGCGCAGGCCTATCAGCGCGGGCGCGTCTTCATGGCCGGCGATGCGGTGCATCTTTTCACGCCGACCGGCGGCCTTGGCTACAACACTGCGGTCGAGGACGTCGTGAACCTCGCCTGGAAGCTGACGGCGATGGTGCAAGGCTGGGGCGGTCCGCGCCTGCTCGCGACCTACGAGACCGAGCGCCGCCGGATCGCGGTGCGCAACACCGGCTTTGCCAAATATTTCGCGGATACGGTCGGCAAATTCGTGCCCGCGCCCGAGATCGAGGACGACAGCGCGGCGGGCGCGGCCGCGCGCGCGACGGCAGGCGTGCTGCTCAATCTCCATGTGCGCGAGGAATTCAACATCCCCGGCATCACCTTCGGCGCGCGTTATGACGGCTCGCCGATCATTGCCGACGACGGCGTGAGCAACGCCGGGCCGCCGCCCGACAAGATGAACGATTACGTGCCGTGCGCCGTGCCCGGCGGCCGCGCGCCGCATGCCTGGCTGGCGGACGGGCGCTCGCTTTACGACACGCTCGGCTTCGAGTTCACGCTGTTGCGGCTGGGCCCGAGGCCGCCCGATGCCGGCGCCTTCGCGCAGCCCGCGGCAAAGCGCGGCATGCCGCTGACCGTCGTCGACCGCCCCGAGCAAGAGTTGCGCGATCTCTACGGCGCCGATCTCGCTTTGATCCGCCCCGACCAGATCGTCGCCTGGCGCGGCAATCGTCTGCCCGATGATTCCAGCGCTCTTGTGGCGCAAGTGACCGGCGGCTGATGGCGGCACTGCGCGATCGGGATTTGGTCGGCCGCGATGCGGATGTGATTATCGCCGGCGGCGGCCCCGCCGGGCTGATGCTGGCGAACGAACTCGGCCGGCGCGGCATCGCGACCCTGCTGCTGTGCGATCGGCCGTCGACGACGACTTTCCCGCAAGCGAACGCCACCCAGGCGCGGACGATGGAGCATTACCGCCGGCTCGGCTTTGCCGACGACGTGCGCGCCGTCGGCATGCCGCCCGATTATCCGACCGACGTCGCCTATTTCACGCGCCTGACGAAGCACGAGCTGGCGCGGTTCGCATTGCCGGCGGCGCGCGAGGCCCGCGATCTGATCAAGACGCTGTCGGGCTCGTGGAGCGCGGCCGAGCTGCCGCATCGCGGCTCGCAGCTTTATGTCGAGCGCGTGCTGCGCCGCGAGGCGGAGAAGCTGGCTTCGGTGGCGCTGCGTTTCGGCTGGCGGGTTGAGGGTTTCGTCGATGCGGACGATCATGTCGCCGTCAATGCCGCCTGCGCCGAGGACGGAAGCATGCGGCGCTTTACCGGCGCCTATCTCGTTGGCGCCGACGGCGCTCGCAGCATTGTCCGCAAGCAGCTGGGCTTTCGCTTTCGAGGCGAGGCCGGCGTCGCCCGCGACTATATGGGCGGGCGGATGCTGTCAATCTGGTTTCGCGCGCCGCAGCTCTATGCGCAAATCCCCTTCGCGCGCGCCTGGCAGTATTGGTCCGTCAACCGCACGCAGCGCGGCCTGCTCGTCGCGATCGACGGGCGCGAGGAATTCGTCTTCATGTTCCAGCTGCCGCCCGGCTTGGACGAGGCGGCGATTACCGACGCATGGGCCTGCGCCGCGCTCGATGAAGCGGTCGGCGCTCATGTCGCGCTGACCATCATTGGCCGCTTGCCCTGGACTGCGGGACTCGCCCTCGTCGCGGAGAAATTTCAGCACGGCCGCGTTTTCCTCGCCGGCGACGCGGTGCATCTGTTCACCCCGACCGGCGGGCTTGGCTACAACACCGCGATCGAGGACGCGGTCAATCTCGGCTGGAAGCTTGCTGCGGTGCTGAACGGCTGGGGCGGCGCGAAGCTTCTCGACAGCTACGAGCGCGAGCGTTTGCCGGTCGCGACGCGCAACACCGGCTATGCGCGGTACTACGCCAACTCGATCGGCAATTTCACCGCCGCGCCCGAGATCGAAGACGCGAGCGCGGCCGGCGATGCCGCGCGCGCCGCAGCCGGCATCTATCTCAACCGTCATGCGCGCGAGGAATTCAGCATCCCCGGCATCACCTTCGGTGCACGCTATGACGGCTCGCCGCTGATCGCGAGCGACGGCAAGACGCCGCCGCCGGATCGCGCCAACGAATACATTCCCAGCGCCGTGCCCGGCGGCCGCGCGCCGCATGCCTGGCTGGCGGACGGGCGCTCGCTCTACGACACGCTCGGCTTCGAGTTCACGCTGTTGCGGCTGGGCGCAAATCCGCCCGACGTTAACGGTTTCCGCGAGGCCGCCACCGCGCGCGGCGTGCCGCTGACCGTGGTCGACCGGCCAGAGCCGGCGCTGCACGATCTCTACGAGGCGAGCCTCGCGCTTATCCGCCCCGACCAGATCGTCGCCTGGCGCGGCGATCGCTTGCCGGAAGATGTGGATAAGCTGCTGGCGCAGGTAACCGGCGCTTGAAGGGCGCGGCTCGCGCGACCTAAGGTCCGCAAATGACCGACACGACCGATGTGCTGCGCCCCGTCAAGCGGGCGCTGATCTCCGTTTCCGACAAGACCGGCCTCATCGATTTCGCGCGCGCCCTCGCCGCGCGCGGCGTGGCGTTGATTTCGACCGGCGGGACGGCGAAGACATTGAGCCAAGCGGGGCTCGATGTCGCCGATGTCGCCTCGGTGACGGGCTTTCCCGAAATGCTCGACGGCCGCGTCAAGACGCTCCATCCCGCGATCCATGGCGGCATCCTCGCGCGGCGCGATCTGCCGGCGCATCTCGACGCCATCGAGCAGCACAACATCGCCCCGATCGATCTCGTCGTCGTCAATCTCTATCCCTTTGCGCAAACGCGCGCGCGCGGCGGCGATTTCGACGAGTGCCTCGAGAATATCGATATCGGCGGGCCGGCGCTGATCCGCGCCGCGGCGAAGAATCACGACGGCGTCGCGGTCGTCACCGATCCAGCGGATTACGCCGCGGTGCTCGCCGAGATGACAGCGCATAACGGCGCGACGACGCTGGCGCTCCGCAAGAAGCTTGCCGGCTTGGCATTCGCGCGCACGGCGGCTTACGACGCCGACGTCTCGGCCTGGTTCGCCGAGCTCCAAGGCGAGAAATTCCCGCCGGTCGTGGCGGTCGCCGGCACGCTCAAAGAAAAGCTGCGCTACGGCGAGAACCCGCATCAGCAGGCGGCTTTCTATCTCGGCAGTACGAAACGCCCCGGGATTGCCACGGCGACGCAGCTTCAAGGCAAGGAGCTGTCGTTCAACAATCTGAACGACACCGACGCCGCTTACGAATGCGTCGCCGAATTCGAGCCGCCAGCGGTCGCGATCATCAAGCACGCCAATCCTTGCGGCGTCGCTACCGGTACGGATTTACGCGATGCGTTCCTGAAGGCGCTCGCCTGCGATACGGTCAGCGCCTTCGGCGGCATTATCGCGGTCAACCGGCCGCTCGACGCGGCGACGGTCGAGGCGATCGGCAAGCTCTTCCTCGAAGTGATCATCGCGCCCGCGGTGACCGACGATGCGAAGGCGCTCTTGGCGAAGAAGCAGAATCTGCGCCTGCTGGCGGCCGGCGCACTGCCCGATCCGAAGGCGCCGGGCATGACCTTGCGCTCACTCGCCGGCGGGTATCTCCTCCAGACGCGCGACGACGGCCGCATCGGCGAGAGCGATCTTAAAATCGTCACCAAACGCGCGCCGACCGCCGCCGAGCGCGCCGACATGCTGTTCGCGTTCCGCGTCGCCAAGCACGTGAAGTCGAACGCCATCGTCTATGCCAAGAACGGCGCGACCGTGGGTATCGGCGCCGGCCAGATGAGCCGGGTCGATTCATCGCGCATCGCCGCGCACAAGGCCGCAGAAAGCGGCAAGGCCGCGGGCTACAAGCAAAGCCCGGCGATCGGCTCGGTCGTCGCTTCGGATGCCTTCTTTCCCTTCGCCGACGGCCTCGAGGCCGCGATCGCCGCCGGCGCCACGGCGGTGATCCAGCCGGGCGGGTCGATCCGCGACGACGAGGTGATTGCGGCCGCCGACAAGGCCGGAATCGCCATGGTTTTCACCGGGATGCGGCACTTCAGGCATTAGACTGGGCCGGGATCTCGACCGCCCGCCGGCTTCTTGATTCGACGCTGGCAATCCGCCTTACCCACCCATAGAATTGCCTCTAAGCCAGCCTGGAGGAAACATTATGGCAGCACCGGATACCGGTACCCTTGTCGCCCCCGAACAGACGCGCGCGCAGAGCCTCCGTTCGCTCGACATCGCTTTCGCCGATTACGACCGCCACCGGCCGCTGGTCGATGGCCGCGTCAAGGCGAAGGGCCTGGCGCTGAAGACCAACACCGCCTGGATCGGCGATTTCTGCACGCGGCCCGTTTACGAGGATTACGACGCCGCCGAAATGTCGTTTTCGTGGTATGTCGCGGCGCGCGATCGCGGCGAGCCCTGCCTCGCTCTGCCGATCTTTCCGCTGCGCATGGCCGTGTGGGCCTATCTGTTCGTCCGCGCCGACAGCACCATCACCAAGCCGAGCGATCTCATCGGCAAGAAGATCGGCGCGCAGGGCTATCGCTACACCGTCAATCTTTGGCTGCGCGGCATCTTCAAGGACCATTACGGCTTCTCCCCCGAGCAGGCGACCTGGGTCACCAACGAGACCGAAGGCGCCGGCTATGTCATCCCGAAAAACGTCAAGGTCGAGATCCGCAAGGGCAAGTCGCCGGAAGAGAAGCTGAAAGACGGCGAGGTCGATGCGATCTGGTGCACCTCGGTCACGCCCGCCTTCGAGAGGGGCGAGAAGTGGGTGCGGCGCCTTTTCCCCGACGCGCAAGGCGAAATGCAGCGCATTGTCAAAAGCACCGGCGTGATGCCGACGACCCATACGCTGGTGATGAAAAAGGACCTCGCGGAGCGCGAGCCCTGGATCGCGCGCAGCCTTTACGACGCTTTTGTCGACGCGCAAAAGGCAGCCGACGAGATGCTGCAAGACGATCCCAAGCGCTACTCCTATCTCGATTCGGTCTTCATCCAGGAGCAGCAGAAAGCGGTTTACGGCTCCAATCCCTATCAGCACGGCCTCAAGGCCAACCGCAAGATCGTCGAGACCTTCGTGCGCTATGCGCATGACCAGGGCTATATCTCACGGCAAATTCCGGTCGAGGAGCTGTTCGTGCCGGGCTTGCTCGATACGTAAGCTCTAAGCTTTCGGCTTTAAGCTCTCACAATGGCCGCGGAGATTCCGCGGCCATTGTTGCTTCCAGGGCGCTGATTTATCCTGCCGCACAACGATAACGCTTGGGGAGGGACATCATGGACCGTCGCGCTTTCCTGCAATCCGCCACGCTTGCCGCCGCGACCGGCGCAGCCGCCGCCGGTGCCGCCACGAAGGCGGCGGCCGATGTTCACAGCGCCGTCAAATCGGTCGAGAACAAGGTCCACGACATCACGCATCCGAACGAGGCGAAGGCGCCGGACTGGTCGCATCGCAATCCCAAAGGCGCGCCGGTGGTGAAGCGCTTCAACGAGCAGCGTTGGGCGCTCGATCAGATCATTCAGGCAAACGGCGTCGATTGGGATCAGAGCCATACCGGGCAGATCATCGCGAGCGGCGGGCCGACGAGCGTTCCCGAGATGCAGGAGCTGAAGAAACGCGTCGTGCGCCTCGTCGATATCGAGCCGGCTTTCACGGCGCTCGCCAAGAAGCGCGAAGCGCAAGCCGCCGATGCCGAAAAAGCCGGCAACAAGGAAGCGGCGCGCGAGCATTATTACCTCGCCGCGCGCTATTGGGGCTCGGCGATGTGGACCGTCGACGAGGTCAACGATCACCTGATCGGCCTCAACCAGAGGAAGCTCGACAACTACAAGAAATATATGGCGGTGGCCGATCACAAGGTCGAATGGGTCGAGTTCCCTTATCGCGGCAAGTCGCTGCCCGCGATCTTCCACCTGCCGCCGAATTATCAGCCGGGGACGAAGGTGCCGGCGATCGTCGCCATCAGCGGCATGGACGGGTTCAAGGAAGGCTCGGTCGCCCTTAAAGGCGATCGCTGGATGGATAAGGGCTATGCCATCCTGGCTTTCGAAGGGCCGGGCTATTGGGAGCCGCCGCTGCGCGGCCTCTATATCGACGTCCCGGGCTGGTACGAATCGGGCAAGATGGTCGCGGACTGGCTCGCCAAGCGCCCCGAGATCGACGCCAACAAGATCGGCATGACGGGCGTCAGCTTCGGCTCGTTCTTCACCGCGATCATGATGGCCGCGGATGCGCGCTACAAAGCCTGCGTCGTGATGGCGACCTGCTACGAGCCGGGCGGCGAGACGATCTTCAACCAGGCCTCACCGACCTTCAAAAAGCGCTTCATGTTCATGTCGGGCATCACCGACGAGCATGAATTCGACGCTTTCCGCAAGACGATCGACTGGAACGGCTACGCGCAGAAGATCAAGGGCGCCTATCTCGTCACCTGCGGCGAATTCGACCAGCTCTGCCCGCTCGAACATACCGAAGCCTTCGTCAAAGCGCTCGGCGGGCCGAAGCAGCTCGTCGTTTATGCCGGCGGCAATCACAGCATCCTATACACGACGGCAACGACCAACGGGCCCGATCCGCGCAAGGTGCAGACCGATTGGCTGGTCGATCGCATCGAAGGCAAGCCCTTCGCAAACGAGCGCTGGTTCGTCGATTACGACGGCAGCGTGACGAAAGCGGCGCTGGCGTAAATCAGATACACCGCCCGCCATCCACCTCGAGCGCGACGCCGGTGATGAACTCGGCTTCGTCGGAGGCGAGATAAAGCGCGGCGTTGGCGACGTCTTTTGGGGTCGAGAGGCGCCCGAGCGGCACCGTCGCGACGAAACGCGCGCGATGCGCTTCGGTAGTACCGCCCAGAAAGCTCGGCAGCAGCGGCGTGTCGCCGGCGACGGGACAAAGCGCGTTGACGCGGATTTTGTCGGGGCCGAGCTCGGCCGCCATGCCCTTCGTCAGATTGATCACCGCGCCTTTGGAGCCGTTGTACCAGACGAGGCCGGGCCGCGGCCGGATGCCGGCGGTCGACGCCGTGTTAATTATCGATCCGCCTCGCCCCTGCTTGCGCAGCACCGGTACGAGATGCCGCGCCGAAAGGTAGATCGATTTCACGTTTACGGCGAAGATGCGATCGAATTCCGCTTCGTCCACTTCGAGCATCGGCCGGTTCACATGGGTGATGCCGGCGTTATTGACCATGATGTCGATATGGCCGTAGCGCTCGCGCGTCGCCGCGATGAGCTTGCCCATCTCCTTATCGCTCGAAACATCGGCGCGGACATAGATAGCACTGCCCTGGCCCTGCGCGCCCTCGATCTCCTTGGCGACGCGCGTGCCGCCGTCGTCGTTGATGTCGTTGACGACGAGCTTGGCGCCTTCCTCGGCGAAACGCTTGGCGATTGCCTCGCCGAAGCCCGAGCCGCCGCCTGTGACGATCGCTACTTTGCCCGCTAAGCGCATGGTTTCCTCCCGGTTCTTATCGCAGGCAAAAGTATAGCAGCGTTCCCGGCCGCCAAAATCGTCATCGCGCCGGTCGGACGCTGTCGGTACAGTAGCGCGCGAGTGCCTCGACGAGCGCGGCAGCCCGTTTCGCGCCGAGCTTCTTCGCCATGTCGCGCTCGGCCTGCGCGACGGCCGAGCGTACCACCTCGATGAGACGCCGGCCGCGCGGCGTGAAAGCGACGAGTTTGGCGCGCCGATCCGCGGCATCGGGCCGCCGCTCGACCAAATGCATCCTCTCGCATTGGTCGACCAGCTCGCCCATTGCCTGCTTCGACATCTCGGCACGCCGCGCGAGGACGGTCAGGCGCGTGCCCTCGATGTCGAGATTGCGGGGCAGATGGAGATGCGCCATGCGGATGTCGGGAAAGCCGCTGCGATTGATGATCTCGAGGATGCGGCGATC
>DATGLO010000661.1:0-2086 GCA_035294105.1 Allostellaceae bacterium | reverse complement strand
GGCAGACCCGATTCCGCGAGGATCTTCTTGCCGAGCTTCACATTCGTGCCTTCCAAGCGCACGACGAGCGGCACGTGCAGGCTGACCTCGCGCGCCGCCGCGACGATGCCTTCGGCGATCACGTCGCAGCGCATGATGCCGCCGAAAATATTGACGAGAATGCCTTCGACATGCGCATCCGAGAGGATGAGCTTGAAGGCGGCGGTCACGCGCTCTTTGGTGGCGCCGCCGCCGACATCGAGGAAATTTGCCGGGCTGGCGCCGTAAAGCTTGATGATGTCCATCGTCGCCATGGCGAGGCCGGCGCCGTTGACCATGCAGCCGATATTGCCGTCGAGCTTCACGTAATTGAGCTGATGCTTGGCGGCTTCGAGCTCGGTCGGATCCTCCTCGGCCTCGTCGCGCATCTCTTCGACGTCGTGATGGCGGAAGAGCGCGTTGTCGTCGAAATTCATCTTGGCATCGAGCGCGATCACATCGCCGGCGCCGGTCACGACCAGCGGGTTGATCTCGATGATCGAGGCATCGAGGTTGGTGAAAGCCTTGTACATCGCCAGCATGAACTTGGTCGCGGCGGCGACCTGCTTGCCTTCGAGCTTCAGGCCGAAAGCGAGCTCGCGCGCGTGAAAGCCTTGCATGCCGGTGACCGGATCGATCGCAACGCGAAGAATTTTCTCGGGGTGCTTGGCCGCGACTTCCTCGATCTCCATGCCGCCTTCGGTCGAGGCCATCACGGTAATGCGCGAGGTTTTGCGGTCGATCAGCATGCCGAGATAGAGCTCGCGCTTGATATCGCAACCCTCCTCGACATAGATGCGCTTGACCTCGCGGCCCTTAGGCCCGGTCTGTTTCGTCACCAGCACATGGCCGAGCATCTCGGCCGCGGCCTTGGCGACATCGTCGAGCGACTTCACCACGCGCACGCCGCCTTTGCCCGAAGGGTTGTCGGCAAAGTGCCCGGCGCCGCGCCCGCCGGCATGGATTTGCGATTTCACCACATAAACCGGGCCGGCAAGTCCCTTCGCGACCTTTTCGGCTTCCTGCGGCGTGTAAGCGACGCCGCCTTTGGGGACCGCCACGCCGAATTTCTGCAGCAGGCTTTTCGCCTGATACTCATGGATGTTCATGTCGGGGAAACGCTCTCACGGGAAATGGTTCAGAGCCACCCCCTAGGCATAGGCCGGAACCGCAGCGAGGTAAAGATGCTGCACTGCGGCACACCCGCCGCCACACGCTCCGGGGCGCCGCGCCATCAATATTCGAACTGGTAAGTGAGGCCGATGCTGCTGCCGGGGTCGTTGTCGGGCGTGATCGCACTTCCGGTCGCCGGGGCAGCGCCGGTACCGAGCTGGGTATCCAGCTTCAAATGCTTGGTCAGATCGACCTGCACCTGCGCCGCAGTGCCGCCGGACGTGCCCTGTTTCGTCCCGACATAAACGCCATTGGCGACGTATTTCCCCGCCTCCACCGTCGCGCCCGGCGCATTTCCCGAGGCGGCGCCGACCGAAAGCCGATCGAGGCCGAGCCCTTTGCGCACGGCGGCCAGCGGATCGCTGGCGGCCCCGCCGATGCCGCTGATCGCCGCCACCGCTTGCGCGATCTCGACGACCTGGAAAGGCGAGAGTTCCTTGACGCTTTGGCCGAAGAGCAACTGCGCCAGGATTTCGTCCTGCGGCAACTCGGGTGTGCTGGAGAGGCTGATCCGCGGCGCATCGGCATAGCCGGTGATGGTCAGCGTCGCGGTGATGTTGTTGGCGGTGCTTTCGGCGACGAAGTTCAGCGTCGGATCGAGCTTCGAGCCGAGGCCGAAGCCGTCGAACGCGACCTTGCCGCTGGTGAAATTGAGCGTTTGCCCGGCGAGGCCGAAGGTGCCATGGCGCAGCGCGAAGCCGCCGCCGATCTGCGGCGCGTTGCTGTTGCCGCTCAGCCGCAACGTGCCGCCCATCTCGGCATCGAGACCATGGCCGCGCACGAAAATCTGCTCGGGCGCGTCGATCGTCAGCGCGAGCGCGACCGGTTGAGAGGGCGATGGCGGCGGCGCCGTCTTCTGGCCCGGCCGTTTCACATCCAGCACGGCAACGCTTTG
>DATGLO010000660.1:0-2368 GCA_035294105.1 Allostellaceae bacterium | reverse complement strand
CATCTATCCCGCCTCGACGCCGTGGCACCCCGAAAGCGCGACCGACCTCATCCTGTGCGACGCGGCGGGCGGCGAGATCGCGCGCGAGCGCATCGCCATCCCCTGCGGCGGCTCGCGTTTCTGGCGCTATAGCGAAATCTTCGGCGGTGCGACTCGGGCAAAGGCCGGCGCAAATGCCTATATTGTCGTCCGCGATACGACATGCCGGCTTTTCGGCTATCATGGCGTTTTAGGAGATGATGGGGCCTTCAGCCTCGATCACATGTTCGGTTTCTGATGAGCGAACGCATCCACACGAAATTCCTGATCATTGGCGCGGGGCCGGCGGGCTATACCGCCGCGATCTATGCCGCGCGCGCCAATCTCAATCCCGTCCTGATCCAGGGCCTTACCCCCGGCGGCCAGCTCACCATCACGACGGATGTCGAGAATTACCCCGGCTTCGCCGAGGTGATCCAGGGCCCGTGGCTGATGGAGGAGATGGCGAAACAGGCCGAGCATGTCGGCACCAAGCTCGTCTCCGACATCATCGTCTCCTGCGATCTGTCGCAGCGGCCTTTTGTCTGCACCGCGGACTCGGGCGACATCTATGTCGCCGACGCGCTCGCCATTTGCACCGGCGCGCAGGCGCGCTGGCTCGGCCTCCCCAGCGAAGAGAAGTTCCGCGGCTCGGGCGTCTCGGCCTGCGCCACCTGCGACGGCTTCTTCTTCCGCGGCCGCAAGGTCGTCGTGGTCGGGGGCGGAAACACCGCGGTCGAGGAGGCGCTTTATCTGACCAATCACTGCGTTTCAGTCACCCTGGTCCATAGGCGCGACACGCTGCGTTCGGAAAAAATCCTGCAGCAGCGGCTGTTCGCGCATCCGAAGATCACCGTCGTCTGGGACAGCGTCGTCGACGAGGTGCTGGGCGAGGAGACGCCGCGCCACGTCACCGGCGTGCGGCTGATCAACGTCAAGACCGGCAAGGTCAGCGAGCTTTCTTGCGACGGCGTCTTCGTCGCCATCGGCCACGATCCGGTGACGGAGATGTTCAAGGGTCAGCTCACCCTCGACGGGGGCGGCTATATCGTGACGAAACCCGATTCGACGGCGACCGAGATCCCGGGCGTCTTCGCGGCGGGCGACGTGAAGGACAAGATCTTCCGTCAGGCGGTGACGGCCGCCGGCATGGGCTGCATGGCGGCGCTCGAAGCCGAGAAATTCCTCGCGGCGGCCGAGGCTCAAGCGCGCGCCGCGGCGGAGTAATGGCCGTGTCCACACCCATGGATTGGGACAAGCTCAGAGTCTTTCACGCCGTCGCCGAGGCCGGCAGTTTCACTCATGCCGGCGAGGCGCTGAATTTGAGCCAATCCGCGGTCAGCCGGCAGATCAGCGCGCTCGAAGAGAGCCTTTCGGTGCCGCTGTTCCACCGCCACGCGCGCGGCCTCATCCTCACCGAGCAAGGCGACTTGCTCTATCGCACCGCGCGCGAGGTGTTCGCGAAGCTCGCCATGACCGAGGCGATGCTTACCGAATCGAAGGACCGGCCGAAGGGACCGCTCAAAGTCACGACCACGGTGGCGTTCGGTTCGGCCTGGCTGACGCCGAAAATCAGGGAATTCCTCGACCTCTATCCCGAGATCGAGATCGCGATCGTCGTCGACGACGCCGAGCTCGACCTTTCGATGCGCGAAGCCGATGTCGCGATCCGCATGACGCCGCCGCGCCAGCCCGACCTGGTGCAGCGCCATTTGATGACGGTGCGCCATCACGCCTATGCCTCGGCCGAGTACTTGAAGAAATACGGCACGCCGCAGCGGCCCGAGGAATTGGATAAGCACCGGATCATCGTCTACGGCACGGATTCGCGGCCGCCGATCCGCAACCCCAACTGGCTTTTGGAGGCGGGGGCGCGACCGGGCTACGAACGCCATCCGATCCTCGCCGTCAACAATCTCTATGCGATCCTGCGCGCGCTCGAGGCCGGGCTGGGCATCGCCTCGCTGCCCGATTTCATGGAGCATGAGACGGCGGGACTGGTGCGCGTGCTGCCCGAGGTGCTGGGCGGCGAATTCGAATCCTTCTTCGTCTATCCCGAAGAGCTGCGCAGCTCGAAGCGCATTGCCGTGTTCCGCGATTTCCTTTTGCGCAAGGTCGCCGAGCGCAAGAACGGCGCCGCCGCCGCGGATTAGTCAATCGAGCTGCTTCGAGCCGTCCGGCGTCGGCACGTCGAAGCTCGTCAGCGTGATCCCGACCATGCTGTAGAAGCCGATCGCCCAGATCAGCTCGATCAGCACGCCTTCGCCCAGCAACGCCTTGGCGCGCGCATAGGTGGCGTCGCTCAACCGCCGGGCGGTCATGATCTCGGTGGTGACGTCGAACACCGCCT
>DATGLO010000659.1:0-10670 GCA_035294105.1 Allostellaceae bacterium | reverse complement strand
GTACCTGATCGTGCTGGTGATCGCCTGGATGGCGGTGATGACCTGGCGCATCTATCCGCAATTCAAGGACGCGGTACGCGTCGACGGCCGGCTGACGACGGTCGCCGATTACATCGACGATGCTTGCGGCGAGCGGGTCGGTCCGGCCGCCGAGACCTGCCTCGCCGAGGCGCATGAGACCGCACAGCGGCTCTTGCGGCGCGAGCAAGGCAAGTCGGTGCTGCTGATCGAGGCGCCGCTCTTCGCCTATCTGCTTTTCTACTGCCTGCCGATCGCCCTGCGGCGCGGCCGGCGGCAAGATCCCGTGTTGGAGCCGTCGGCGTGAAGGGCGCGGCGCAAGCCGTCGCCGGCGCGGTGCTGCTGGCAGCGCTGTTGATCCCCGCCGCGCTCCGGCCGGCGCGCGCCGATGTTGCGCAGCAGCGGAGCTTTGCTGTCTGGCGGGCGATGGCGGATTGCGCCCATGAGGCGGCGCTGAAATACCCCGACCATACGCCGCAAGGCAACGCCGAGCGCGAAGCGGCGCGGCTCGAATGCCTGCGCATCCACCACCTGCCGGTCCGCTGAACCCGATACCGCTCTCTCGCCGAGCGACGTTTCGCGACTAAGCGACGCGGCGCAGCGCGGCGGCGATGCCCGCAAGCTGCGCCTCGATATCGATCTCGAGCGTCGATGTGACTTCGAGCCGGCGGTCCTCGAGCACATGAACCTTGGCGCGCCGCCGGCGCCGCCACTCCATCACCGCGGCATCGCGCGCGGCCAGCAAGGTACCGAGCTGCGGCTTGTAGAGGCCGAGCATCGCCGTGACCCAGCGATTGAGCAGCGGCGCCGGCGCGACATCCCCGAGCGCGAAGCGATCGAGCATGCGCGCGACATCGCCCGCGGGATACCAGGTCTCGCCCGTCACCCAGCGATTGGTGGTGAAGAAGCGCAGCGGCGCACCGCCGGCATCCATCGCGATGGCGACGAGATGGCTCCAGGGATCGGCTTCCTCGCCCGCCGCCGTCTGCGGCGCCGACGGGACGAGCGCTTTGGGCGCGGCGGGATTATTTGCGACCGCGAATTCCGGCATCACCAGCGGGCTCACGCCGGGCGGCATGCCGCGCGCCCGAAGGAAGACATGGAAATGGCCGTGCTCCCCGCCGCCTTCGACGCGGGCGCCATCCCGCGCGGCACGCTCGCGCGCCGGATGAGCGTGATAAAAATATTGCGCGTGGGTTTCCGGGTCGTAGACGTCGCCCTCGGGATAATGGCGCCACTCATAGATCGTGCCCGCACCCTTCAGCGCCTCGGCAAGGGGCGTGCTTCCCGCCGCTGCCATCGCGCGCGCGCATTCGACCAGCGCGCGGCCGGACTCGGCCATGGCCTCGAGCGCTGCTCGGCTCAGTCGGGCGAAAGCGGGCATCGGCGATTCGTTCTGTGACGACCCCGGAATCTTTATGTCCTGCCGATTCCGTGCTGGCAAGACAAAAGGGCGAAACCGGTCAGCGCGGACGATTCGCGAGGCTATCCGCCGCCCAGTCGACGATCTCTTTCGCGACGCCGTGCCAGGCCTGATCCGCCGCCTCGACGATGGCCGCCATGTTGTTCTGCGGCGCCGGCGCCTCGCCGGTGAAGGTGCGAGTCGCGATGACCTTGCGGTCGCCGGTGCCGACGAGGTCGGCGCTCAATTCGATGCGCCAGAGCGGCGGGCCGTTGCCGCCGTCATACTGCGCCTCGAAATGCCGCACGGCGATGACGAGGACCGCGTCGCTATGCGCGACGCTCGCCTCGCCGGCCAGCGCGACGAGCCGATGCGCATTGGCGAAGCTGTCGACCAGCCGCGCCTGCAGCAGCGCGGGCAAGCGATCGGTCCAAGCGGCGTCGGCGAAATAGTCGAGCGTCGTCGGGCTGCGGCTCAAGGCAATGCGCGTCGTGTCGAGCGCCGCCTCGGCGCTGGGCGGCGCGACCGCGAGCTGGATCGGCCGGAGGCTGGCAGCCGCCGGAAAATCGCTCGCCGCGGTCAGGCGGAAAAGCGCGGGCGGCGCCGCCGGCTTGGGCAGAATGCCGCTGCAGGCGGCGAGGACGAGCGCCAGCGCGAGACCGGCAAGCCTGCGAAAATTCATTGCGGACGATATCCTTCGCGACGATCGCCATAGAGCAGGCGCGAGGGGTCGCTGTCGAGCTGGTCGACGGCGCGCGAGAGTTGCGCGACGAGGGCGCGCGCATCGCTCGCGAGCTGTTGCAGCTGCGGCAGGCCGTTCTGGGCGAAATCTTTGAGCGGCGCGCGGTCTTCCTGCACCAGGGCATCCATGTCCTTGACGGTCTTGCTCGTCCCGTCGGCGACCTGATCGAGCTTTTGCGTCATGGCCTTGAGGTTGTCGATCGCTTGCTGGAGATCGTGCGCGTCGGCCGCGCTGTCCTGCATCAGCCGCGCGAGATCCTCGCGATGCGCGTTTGCGACGGCGCTGAGTTGCGACAGGTTGTCGAGCGTTTCGGCCAGCGCCCGGCGGTTCTGGTCGTTGAGCACTTGACGCAGCCCGTCGGTGACGTCGGTCAGCTTGACGACGAGATTCGGCACCGCATCGACGATCTGATCGAGATTCGATTCGCGCGACCAGATAATGGGATAACTCCGACCGGGCTGAATCGCGATCGGCGGCGCGTCCTTGGTGCCGGGCGTGATCTCGATCGCCGTGGTGCCGGCGAGGCTTTGCGTCTCGAGCGAGGCGACCGAGTTGGATCGTATCGGCGCATTCGCGGCGATATCCATGGTCACCCGCACCTGCGTCGGATTGTCGGGATCGAGCGCGACGCCGACGACATGGCCGAGCTGCACGCCCGAGACGCGCACCGGCGAGCCGGCGCCCAGGCCCGAGCCGACGCTGGCAAAATACGTCTCGTAGCGCGTCGTATGATCGGAAAGCTGGCCGTGTGCGAACCACAGCGCCGCGACGACGATGCCGCCGAGAAGCGCGATCACAAAGAGGCCGACGGCGATATAGTTGGCGCGCGTCTCCATCGCTTCAGCCTCCGCTTGGGGCGCCGGACGCGCCGTTGCACGCGTCGGCCGCGCGGCCGCGCGCGCCGCCGAAATAGCGCGAGATCCACGGGTCGTTGTCGCGGCGCAGCTCGTCGACCGTGCCGATCTTCAGCGCGCGATCGACCAGCACCGCGACCCGGTCGGCGATGGTGTAGATGCTATCGAGGTCGTGCGTCACCATCAGGACGGTGAGACCGAGGCTGGCGCGCAGATCGGCGAGCAGCCGATCGAAATCCGCCGCCGAGATCGGATCGAGGCCCGAGGTCGGCTCGTCGAGAAACAAAAGTTCGGGGTCGAGCGCCAGCGCGCGGGCGAGACCGGCGCGCTTGCGCATGCCGCCGGACAGCTCGGACGGATATTTATCGGCGGCATCGGGCGGCAGGCCGACGAGCGCAATTTTGAGGGCAGCGATCTCCTCGCGCAGCGGCCGCTCGATGCCGAGCACTTCCTTGAGCGGCACGGCGATGTTCTCGGCGACGGTGAGCGAGCTGAACAGCGCGCCGTCCTGGAAGAGCACGCCCCATCGCCGCTCGACCGCGCGCCGGCCCGCGCCATGGAGCTTTGCGAGGTCGCGGCCGAAGGCTTCGACCTTTCCCGCCGCCGGCCGCAACAGCCCCAAAAGGGTGCGCAGGAGCACGGACTTGCCCGAGCCCGATGCGCCGACCAGCGCCAGCACTTCGCCGGCATAGAGCGTGAGCGCGAGATCGCGATGGATCACCGCGCCGCCGATTCGCGTCGTCAGGCCTTCGACCCGCAAGACCGGCGCGTCAGAGGTTGAACTGGGCGAAGATAATGGAGAAAACCGCATCCAGAACGATGACTAAAAATATGGATTCGACGACCGACAAGGTAGTCATGCGGCCGACGCTTTCGGCGCTGCGCGACACGCGCAAGCCGTCGCGGCAGCCGACCAGGGCAATGACGGCGGCAAAGAATGGTGCCTTCAACATGCCGAGCCAGAATTCCTGGCCCGAAACCGCCTGATTCAACTGGGCGATGAAGAGCGGCAACGGGATACCGAGCGAGAAATAACAGATCGCCGCGCCGCCCAGGAGTCCCATGAAGATCGAAAAGAAGGTCAGCAGCGGCAGCGTCACCAGCAGCGCGCCGAGCCGCGGCAGCACCAGCACTTCGATCGGATCGAGGCCGATCGTCGTCATGGCGTCAACCTCTTCGTTGACCTGCATCGTGCCGATCTCGGCGGTGAAGGCACTGCCCGAGCGACCGGCGACGATAATCGCCGAAAGCAATACGCCGAGCTCGCGCACGAAGGCGATGCCGAGGAGATTGACGGTGAAGATCTCGGCGCCGAATTGCCTGAGCTGCGCCGCGCCTTGATAGGCGAAGACGACGCCGATCAAAAACGACAACAGGCCGATGATCGGCACCGCCGACGGCCCCGTGCGCTGGATATGATGGAGGAACGCCTTCGGCCGGATGCGCCGCGGCTCGGCCAAGGTGCGCAAGCCTACGACCGTCACCTCGCCGAGGAAGTTCAGCCCGTTTCCGACATCGCGCATCTCCGCGATCGCCCAACGGCCGAGCGCGGCAAGCGTATCGATGAGGCCGAACGGGCGGACGCCGGGCGGCGGCGGCGCCGGCCGGTATTTCTCGGCTTGCGCCAGCAGCGGCGTAAAGCGCTCGGGCAGATTGTCGAGCGCGACCTCGCCGCCGCGCCCGGCCAGCGCCGCTTTCAGCCGCAGCATGAGCCACGCGCCGACCGTGTCGAGCGCCTCGAGCCGGCTGCAGTCGATCCGCGCGCCCGCCGCCGCTTCGCGGGGCCGCCCGCCCCGCGATCCTTCCGGGGGCCGCGCCGGCGCGCGCTCGATCGCGCCGAGCTGGCGGTCGAGGGAGCTTGCCGCGGAAACGAGCCAATTGCCCCCGGCGGCGAAGGCCAATCCGCCGCCGCCGGGCATCGCCTCGATCCAAGCTTCCTTGGCCATGCTCAAGCCTCCTGCCTCATAACGTCGCTCGCGCGGCTTTCGATGCTTCCGCGCGTCGCCGCGTCGGGTAGAGTAGGAATTCGGTCGGGGCACGCTCCAGGGGATCTAAATGGATTTGAAACAGCATATCCGCGGCATTCCGGATTTTCCCAAGCCGGGAATCCTATTTTACGACATCTCGACGCTGCTGAAACATCCCGGCGCCTGGAAAGAGACTGTGACGCAGCTGACCGAGGCTTTACGGCCGTTGAAGCCCGATCTTCTCGCCGGCATCGAATCGCGCGGTTTTCTGGTCGGCGCGCCGGTCGCCGTGACCTTGGGTTGCGGTTTTGTAATGATCCGCAAGAAGGGCAAGCTGCCCGGGAAAACCATCCCCCATACCTACGATCTCGAATACGGCAGCGACACGGTCGAGATACAATCGGATGCGATCGAGCCCGGCCAGCGCATCGTCGTAATCGACGATCTCTTGGCGACCGGCGGCACCGCCGCGGCCGCGGTGCGGCTCTGCCGCATGGTCGGCGGCAATGTCGTGGGCACGGCCTTCATCATCGAGCTGACCGGCCTTAAAGGCCGCGCGCGGCTTGACGTGCCGGCGACGGCGCTGATCGATTACGAGTTCTAAGCCGGCGGCCGAGCCTCGGCGCGCAGCGCTTCCGCGGTTTCCGCCACGATATCGTAGGCATAGACTTGCTCGATATCGACGGCGCTCGATGCCGCGCCATCCTTCGTCTCGCCCGGGCGCACCATCATCGCTTGCCGCGAGCGCGCGGCGCGCTGCACGGCGGTGGCGCGCGGCAGGCGCAGCGCTTGATATTTCTCGAGCGCCGCCGTCGTGCTCGGCAGCTGGGCGAGCAACGTGCCGAGCGCGTAAGCATCTTCGATCGCCATGACGGCGCCCTGCGCGAGATAGGGCAGCATCGGATGCGCCGCATCGCCCATCAGCGTGACGCGGCCCTCGGTCCAGCGCGGCAGCGGATCGCGCTCGAACATCGCCCATTTATTGACGAAGCCTGCGCCGTCGATCAGCTCGCGGATCGCCGGATCCCAGCCCGGATAGGCGCGATGCACCTCCTCGCGGCCGGCTTCGAGGTGCCAGGATTCGGCGAACCATACGCTCGATTCGATGTAAGCGACGACATTGACGCGCCGGCCGGCCGACACGGGATACATCACGACGTGGCCGTGGGGGCCGTGCCACGTCGCGGGCTCGGGGACCGCGGCGAGCTTGTCGCTGTCGACGACGAAGCGCCAGCAGATATGGCCGGCAAAACGCGGCTGATCGGCGCCGAACAGAATCCGGCGCACGGTCGAGTGGATGCCGTCCGCCCCGATCAGCGCATCGGCGGTATAGCGCGCGTGATCGGACTCGACCGTGAGCGTCGCGCCGGTCTGGGTAAACCCGGTGAGCCGCTCGTCGAGCTGGACGACGCCTTCGGGCACATGCGCCTTAAGCACCCCCAGCAGGTCGGCGCGATGAAGCTGATAATGCTCTTCGCGATAGCGGATCGCATGCAGCTCATGGCCGTCGCGCCAATCCACCGCGCGAAAGAACGCCGGATTGCAAGCGACCGCCCGCATCTCGTCTTCGAGGCCGAGCCAGCGCAACACGCGCATGCCGTTGGAGCTGATCTGAATGCCCGCGCCAACCTCGGTCAGCGCCGGCGCCTGTTCCAACACCCGCACCGGCACCCCGTGCTTCTTCAGCACCAAAGCGAGGCAGAGACCGGCGATACCGGCGCCGGCAACGATGACAGGCGAGCTCTTCTCCATCGCCGCTCCTCAGGCCCGTGCCGGGCGCCGCGTTCGCGCGACCAGCCGCCCGGCGATCAGGACCGCGCACGCGACGACGACCAGGAGAATGGTCGCGAGCGCGTTGATCTGCGGGCTCACGCCCAATCGCACGCTCGAAAAGATCACCATCGGCAATGTCGTCGCGCTGGGCCCGGTCGTGAAGCTCGCGATCACCAGATCGTCGAGCGACAAAGTAAAGGCCAAGAGCCAGCCCGCCACCAGCGCCGGCGCGATCAGCGGCAAGGTAATGACGAAGAACACCTTCGCCGGCCGGGCGCCGAGATCGAGCGCCGCTTCCTCGAGCGAGCGGTCGAACGACGAGAGCCGCGCCTCGACGACGACCGAGACATAAGCCATGCCCAGGGTGATATGGGCGATGACGATGGTCGGGATGCCGCGACCCTGCGGCCAGCCGATCGCCTGCTCCAGCGCGACGAAGAGCAGAAGCAGCGACAGGCCGGTGATCACCTCGGGCATCACCAGCGGTCCAGTGATGAGCGCGCCGAAAACGGTGCGGCCGACGAAGCGGCGATAGCGCGACAACACGAAGCCCGCGAGCGTACCGAGGATCAGCGCGCCCGTGGCCGCCATCACCGCGATCTCGAAACTCACCGCCGCTGCCGTCTTGATCTGCTCGTTGTGCATCAGCTCGCCGTACCAATGGGTCGAAAAGCCCGCCCAGACGGTAACGAGGCGCGAGGCATTGAAGGAATAAACGATTACCGAGGCGATCGGCCCGTAAAGAAAGACGAAGCCGAGCAGCATCATGACGGCGAGGAAGGGCGAAAGGCGATTCGTCACGCGCGCTCCTCGCCCGTCAGGTAGCGGCGCAGGAAAACCATCGGCAGCACCAGCAACACCAGCATCGCGACCGCGACTGCCGCGGCAAGCGGCCAGTCGCGATTGGTGAAGAACTCGTCCCACAGCACATGGCCGATCATCAACGTGCTGGGCCCGCCCAAAAGATCGGGGATGACGAATTCGCCGCACATCGGGATGAAGACCAAAAGCGCCCCGGCGACGATGCCGGGCATCGAGAGCGGCACGGTCACGCGCCAAAAGGCCCGGCTCGGCCGGCAGCCGAGATCGGCCGCCGCTTCCAAGAGCGCCGGATCGAGCTTTTCGAGCGCGGCGTAGAGCGGCAGCACCATATAGGGCAGATAGGAATAGATGAGGCCGACATAAACCGAGAAGCTGTTGTTGAGCAGCGTCAACGGCGTGTGGACGAGGCCGATGTCGATGAGGACGTTGTTGATGAAGCCGTTGCTTTTGAGGAGCCCGATCCAGGCGTAGACGCGGATGAGAAAGCTGGTCCAGAACGGCAGGATCACGAGCAGCAGCAGCGCGTTGCGCCAGCGCGAGGGCGCGCGCACGATCGCATAGGCGAGCGGATAGCCGATCAGCAAACAGCCGAGCGTCGCAGAGGCCGCGAACCAGATCGAATTGAGATAGGCGCGCGCATAAAGACTGTCGCTCGCGAGGAATTGGTAATTCGCGCCGCTCGCGTGCAGCGTGCCGTCGGCGAGAAGCGGTGTGTAAGGCGGAATGCCCATCGCCTGATCGGCGAGGCTGATCTTCAAGACGATGAGGAACGGCACGAGGAAGAACAGCGCCAGCCAGGCATAGGGCGGCAGCGCCACAAGATAGCGGCGCCAGCTCATGATTCGAGCACCACGCCGGCCTCGCGCCGCCAGCCGAGGAAGATTCGCTGACCGAGCGCGAGCGCGGCGCGCGCTTGCGGATCGGCGTTGGCGATGGTCGCGCGCATCAGCTTGCCGCTCGCGAGCTCGATCTCGACATCGGAGGCTTCCCCGCGATAGGCGAGGCCGCGCACCGCGCCCGAAAGCGCATTCGGCCAGGCGGGATTGGCGGTGCTGCCGAGAAGCAGCTTCTCGGGCCGCACCGCGACCGTCACGGCGGTGCCCGGCGTCAGCGCCTTCGCGTGCATGACGCTGAGGCTCGCGCCGGCCTCGTCGCTTTGCAAATGGACGACACCGCTCTCGCTGCGCGCGACCCGCGCCGCGAAAAGATTGATGGCGCCCAGGAAGCCCGCGACGAAGCGATTGGCCGGCCGTTCGTAGACATCCGCCGGCGGGCCCACTTGCGCGATCTTGCCGCGCTCCATCACCGCGATGCGCGAGGCCATGCTCATCGCTTCTTCCTGATCGTGCGTCACCAGCATGAAGGTGATGCCGACGCGCTGCTGGATGCGCACGATCTCGAAGCGCGTTTCCTCGCGCAACTTGCGATCGAGCGCGGTCAACGGCTCGTCGAGTAGCAAGAGCTTGGGCTCTTTGACGAGCGCGCGCGCCAGCGCGACGCGTTGCTTCTCGCCGCCCGAGAGCTGCCCGGGTTTGCGCCCGGCGAGCGGGGCAAGCTTGACGAGGTCGAGCATCGCTTTGACGCGCTCGGCGATCTCGGCCCGGGGTCGCTTGTCCTGCTTCAAGCCGAAAGCGACGTTCTCGGCGACGGTCATATGCGGGAAGAGCGCATAGGACTGGAACATCATGTTGGTCGGGCGCGCATAGGGCGGCACCGCCGCCATGTCCTGACCATCGATGAGGATGCGGCCGCGATCCGGCCGCTCGAAGCCGGCCAGCATGCGCAAGAGCGTGGTCTTGCCGCAGCCCGACGGCCCCAAGAGCGCGAAGAACTCGCCGGCGCCGATCTCGAGCGTCACGCCGTCGACGGCGGCGGCCGCCGCATCGGGAAAGCGTTTGACGACCCCCTCGATAATCAGATGCGCGGTGCTCACCCCCTCACCCTCCCGCCGCTTCGCGCCGGGTCCCTCCCTTCCCCAGCGGGGAGAGGGTTGGGGTAAGGGGGAATATGCGATTCGGCACGCTTATTCGCCCGTCTTGATCCGCGTCCAGGCGCGCGTCCGGAGCCGCTCATAGGCCGGCGTCACCGGCTTGTCGAAGAACAGCCGCGCGCGCACATCGGCCGGCGGATAGATGTTGGGGTCGTCGCGCAGCTTCGGATCGACCAGCTTGGTCGCGGCCGCGTTGGGATTGGCATAGGCGACCGTGTCGCTGATCTTCGCCGCGACGTCGGGGCGGAGGATGTAGTCGATGAATTTCAACGCATTGTCGGGATGCGGCGCGTCGGCCGGGATCGCCATCATGTCGATCCAGATCATCGCGCCCTCTTTCGGGATCGTATAGGCGATGTCGACGCCGTTCTTCGCGTCGAGCGCGCGCTGCCGCGCCTGCACGACGTCGCCCGAATAACCCCAGGCGGCGCAGATATCGCCGTTGGCGAGATCGTTGATGTATTCCGAGGAATGGAATTTGCGGATATCGGGCCGGATCGCCTCGATCGCCGCGGCGGCGCGGTCGAGGTCGTCGGTCGTGCGGCTCAACGGATCGCGATGGAGATAGGCGAGGGCGGCGGGGAAAAGCTCTTGCGCGCTGTCGAGCAGCTCGATGCCGCAGCCCTTGAGCTTGCCCGCATTCGCCGGATCGAAGATCAACGCCGACGAGTCGATCGGCGCGTTCGGCCCGAGCGCCTTGGCGACGAGCGCGCGGTTATAGCCGAAGCCGGTCGTGCCCCCCATATAGGGGACGCCGTATTGATTGCCGGGATCGGCATTCGCGGCGGCCGCGAGGATCTGCGGATCGAGATTGCCGTAATTCTTGAGCGCGGCCTTGTCGATCTTGCGATAGACGCCCGAAGCCGCCTGACGCGCGAGATAGGGCGCGGCCGAGGGCACGACGAGATCGTAGCCCGAATGTCCGGCGAGAAGCTTCGCTTCGAGCGTCTCGTTGCTGTCGTAGACGTCGTAATTGACCTTGATGCCGGTCTCTTTCTCGAAATTCGCGACGGTGTCGTCGGCGATATAGTCCGACCAGTTGTAGACGTTCAGCACCTTCTCTTCCTGTGCGGCGGCCGACCCGGCGAGCATCAGGCCGAGC
>DATGLO010000658.1:0-2206 GCA_035294105.1 Allostellaceae bacterium | reverse complement strand
GTCTCGCCGTGCTCCTCGATGGCGGTAAGACGATGGCCGAGATGGATCGTCGCGGGATCGAGCCCTTCGGCGAGCGCGGCGAGCAGGTCGGCGCGATGGTAGACGTAATAGGGCGCGCTGAATTTGGCCAAGAGCTTGCTTTGCTCGCGATACTCGAGCAGCTCGCCAGTCTGCATGTTGCGCGTATAGGTGCCGAGCGAGGTCGTGCCGATGGCGGCGATCTGCTTTTCCAGCCCGATCAGGATCAGCGACTTGTTGGCGTTGGGGCTGGCGTTGATGGCGGCGCCGATCTCGCCGAGCTGCGGCGCCGCTTCATAGACCTCGGCGCGCAGGCCGAAGAACCGCAGCGCCTGCGCCATCGCAAGCCCGGCGAGGCCGCCGCCGACGATGGTGACGATGCGGTTGGGATTCATTCGGTGCTCCTCGTCACGGCGCCGGCGGCATCGGCACGACGTAGCGCGAATCGATGATGGCCTTGCCGTCGACCTCGCCCTTCAGCATGCCGTGGGATTTGTACCAGGCGATCTGGCGCAGGATATCGGCGCTGTCGAGCCGGCCTTGCGGATCCATATAGAGCAGGCCTTGCTTCACCTGCTCCGGCTTCTGCTGGAGATGCTTCGCCAGCAGCGCGAGCACTGCATCGCTCGTCGGACCGAGCTTCAGGCTGCCGTCGGGTCCGATGAAGGCGGCGACGTAGTCCTGGCGCCCGCGGCCGATGGCGCGCATGGTGCGATGGATCAGGTCGGCCTTGTCGTTCGCCGTCTTCGACGACACGAAGACCACGCCGAGCTGCCAGGACATGACATCGCTCAGCCAGCCGATCAGCTTCACGTCGCCGCGATCGACCATCGGCAGCGCGACCGAGGCTTGCAGCATGCCGGCATCGGCCTGGTCGCCGGTCAAGGCCGAGACCTGATTGGGGATCGACTGCAGCGGCAAGAGCTTCAAGCTGTCGAGACTGAAGCCGAGCGTGTCGGCGACGACGCCGATCGCGTAATGCGGCGGCGAGCCGATCTGCGACAGCGAGAACGAATGGCCGGGAAGCTGCTTCATGGCGGTCAGCCCGCCGGCATAGGCTTTTTTCGACGCGACGAAGGCGTTGTAGTGGAAGCCTTTGCGCTCGCTATAGGCGCCGGAGACGATCTTCAGCGCGCCCTGGCCGGCGAGGCTGAAGAAGGCGCTGGTCAAGCCGGTGACGCCGAAATCGACGTCGCCCGAGACCGCGGCCACCGCCACCGGCTGCGCGCTGTCGAAGGTGACGATTTTTGGCGTGAGACCTTCCTGGGTGAAATAGCCGCGATCGGCGGCCAGAAAGACCGGCGCCGTCGAGGTGGTGTTGAGAGCGCCGATGGTCACGTCTTCGGCCGCGGCGGGAAGGCTGGAGCAGCCGAGAAAAGCCGCCGCGCCGGCCAAGCCGAGCAGTTTGATGACGCCGTGCCAGGATGTGGATCGCATCGCGTTCTCCCATGACGAATTATGCGCCGCGATCATGAGGAAATCTCATCAGACACGGCTTGGCCGATATGTCGGCCGATCAAAGGGTGAGCCTACTTGCCGAAGCGCTCAACTGATGTTTATTCATCCACTTCATGAGCGATCGGAATGACCTCGGGCGGTCGCGCCGCGCCTTGCCGCCGCTCGCGGCGCTCGTCGCGTTCGATGCCGCGGCTCGGCATTTGAGCTTCACCCGCGCCAGCGAGGAGCTGTCGCTGACGCAAAGCGCGATCAGCCGCCAGATCACGATGCTCGAGGCGTCGCTGGGCGTGAGCCTCTTCGATCGTATCCGGCAGCGCGTGATCCTCACCGAGGCAGGCCGGTCCTATGCCGAGCGGATCCGCGACGTGCTGGCACGGCTGTCGGCCGCGACCGAAGAGGCGATCGCGTTTCGCGGTCATGGCGGCATCCTTCGCCTGGGCGTGCCGCCGACGTTCGGCACGCGCTGGCTGATCCCCCGCATGGGCCGGTTCTTCGAGCGCCATCCCGAGGTCACGGTCAGCTTCACCACGCGCTTGCCGGGCGCCATCGACTTCCGCCGCGAAGGTCTCGATGCCGTGATCCATGTCGGCCAGACGGTGTTGCCCGGTATCGCGCTGCATCGGCTGACCGCGGGCGAGCTTCTCGCGGTCGCGTCGCCGTCGTTGATCAAGACTTTGCCGATCCGCGAGCCGAAGGATCTGCGCCGGGCGACACTGTTGATCCATCGCTC
>DATGLO010000657.1:0-9547 GCA_035294105.1 Allostellaceae bacterium | reverse complement strand
GGACCCGAGCGTGTCGCTGCCGAACAAGATTATCGATTGCTACAACTCGGCGCCGGATGGCGGGCCCAAGACCATCGCCGTTGTCACCAGCAAATTCCCCTCGACCGAGGACATGGCGAAGGGCATGCGGACCGAAGCCGCCAAGCGCGGCCTCAAAGAGGTCGCCTTCCTCGAATACGATGTCGGCAATCTCGATTACGGTCCGATCGCGGCGCGCATCAAGGAGGTTAACCCGGATCTCATTTTCCAGGGTTGCCTCGGCGTCGAGGGCAACCAGCTGCTCGAGGCCTTGTCGAAGGTCGGTTACGCGCCGAAGCGGCATTTCTATCTCTATCCGTCGCCGCTGATGGCGGTTTACGGCCCGGCCGCCAACGCGACCTCGCTGACCAATTTCGAGGATGTCGCGCCCTACACCTCGTCGCCCGAGGCGGCCGAGTTCGCCAAGGCCTTCAACGTCCTTGCCGACAAGGCGAAGCTTCCCTATCCGCATGTCGATAGCCAGGCGGGCAATGAATACAGCGGCTGGCAGATCCTTGTCGCGGCGATCAATGCGACCAAGAGCATCGACGACGCCAAGCTCGCCGGCTGGCTCGACACCGCGACGGTCGACACGATCGCCGGTAAGCGCAACTTCAAGGGCATGCACCACACCAGCGAAACGGACCAGCAGCAAATCCGCCAGGTGCAGAAGGCGCGCTGGGTCGCGGTCTTCCCGAAAGACGAGGCGACGCCGGGTGTCCAGCTGATCGCCTGAGCGCGAGACAAGGGGGGCGCGGCGCCGTTCGCCTAGGCATTTAACTCAAAGGACGGCTCCGCCCTTGCCCTCTGTAGCACTCCTCGATCAGGCGCTGATCACCGGAATTCTGACCGGCGGTCTCTACGGTCTGCTTGCCTTGGGCCTCAGCCTCAGCTGGGGCCTCTTGCGCCTCGTCAATATCGGCCATTTCGCGATCGCGCTGCTCGGGGCCTATCTCACCTGGTGGATGGGAACGTCGTTCGGCATAGCCCCGTGGTGGACGGGGATCGTCATCGTCCTCGCCTTCTTCGTCTATGGTATCGCGCTGCATTGGGTGTTCATGCGCTTCGGCATCACCGAAATGCAGTCGATGCTCATCACCTTCGCCCTCGCGGTGATCGTCGAATCGATTTTGCAATTCTTATGGACCGCCGATTTTCGCCGCTATGACACGGCTTGGGGCACGCAGTCCTGGGTCATCGGGGCCCTCTATGTGCCGAAGCTCAGCTTCATCGCCTTTGTCGTCGCGGCGCTGCTCGCCGGCGGCACCTGGGCATGGTTGCGCTATACCTATGTCGGCCGCGCCTTGCGCGCTTGTGCCGAGGACGCGCCGATTGCCGCGGCTTTCGGTATCAATCATCGCGGCCTGTCGTTCCTGTTATCGGGGCTGTGCGCCGCTTACGCGGGCGTAGCCGGCGTCTTCATCGCGCTGATCGCGACGCTGGCGCCGTCGCAGATCTGGGCCTGGGTCGGCATCGTCTTCGCGGTCGTGATCATCGGCCGGCTCGGCAATCCGCTCGGCGCGCTGATGGGCGGCATCCTCATCGGCCTGTGCGAGGCCCTGACCATGGCCATCGTCAATCCGTCCTGGGCGCCGCTGGTGTCGTTCTCGGTTTTGATCGCCCTCTTGTTGTTCAAGCCGCGATGGATTTAAGGCGCGGCCGCATTGGAGTGATCGCAGCACTGATCGTGCTGGCGATCTTCATTGCGATTCCGGCGACCGACGTAACGCCTTTCTACCTCGCCTTCCTCTATCTGATCTTCTTCTGGATATCGATGGCGACGAGCTGGACGATCCTTTCGGGCTTCGCCGGCTATTGGAGCTTCGGCCACGCCGCCTTTTTCGGCACCGGCGTCTATACCGCCGCGACCCTCGCGACGAAATTCGGCTGGCCGTTCCTCGCGACCTTGCCGGCGGCCGGATTGCTCGCCGCGGCGCTTGGCACCGGCGTCGGCTGGTTGGTTTTCCGCCTGCAGCGGCTGCGCGGCGAGTTCTTCGCGCTGATCACCATTTCGCTGACCTTCGTGATTGCGGCGATCGTCTCCAATACCGACATCGACGGCGGCTCCGGCGTCTATCTTATCAGCGTCCAGATGCCGGAATTCTTCGGCTCGCCCGATGGCACGATCTATACGCTGGGCCTCGTTTTCGCCGCGCTGTCGCTGATGATCGCGTGGTGGGTCTATCGCTCGCGCATGGGACTCGGCCTCTTCGCGATCCATGACGACGAAGACGTCGCCGAGGTCAAAGGCGTGCCGACCTTCCGCTACAAGCTCGGCGCGATCGCGCTCTCCTCGGGCATCGCCGGCGCCGTCGGCGGCGTCTATTCGATTTATGTCAGCTACGTCACGGTCGGCGAGACCTTCGAGATCACGGTGATCATGTATCCGGTGGTGATGAGCATCTTCGGCGGCTCGCGCCATTGGCTCGGCCCGGCGCTCGGCGCCGTCGTCGTCACCGTGGCGCTTTACGGCTTTCCGGCCGGACCCGAAGCGGCGCTCGCGCGCGGCGGCGTCGCGCTGGGACTCATTCTGGTCGTTCTGCTGCTGCCGCAAGGCGTCATGCCGAGCGTCATCCGCGGTTGGCGCGCCGTGGCGCCGCGCAGCCTGGTGCCGCCGCGCCTCTTGCCCGAGCCGTTGGTGCCGGCGCCGCGCACCGACGAGTTGGCCGCCGACGACCGGGGCGTGCCGGTCCTCGAATGCCGCGACGTGGTGAAGACCTTCGGCGGCGTCCAGGCGCTCAAGGGCGTGACGCTCGATGTTCGCCAGGGCGAGATTCTCGGCCTTGTCGGCCCGAACGGCTCCGGCAAGTCCACTTTGATCAACGTCATTACGGGTCATTTCCGCATCGATCGCGGCAGCATCACCTTCGCCGGCCAGCCGATCGGCGATTTGCCGGCGCATCGCGTCGCGCGGCTCGGCATCGCACGCTCTTATCAGATACCGCGGCCCTTCAATCATCTGACCGTGCTCGACAATGTCGCCCTCGCCGCAAGCTTCGGCGACGGCCATGGCGAGACCGAAGCGCGGCGCATGGCGGCTCACTGGCTCGGCTATACCGGCCTGGCGCGCAAGGCTTTCGATCTGCCGCCGCAGCTCAATCTCCACGAGCGCAAGTTTTTGGAGCTCGCCCGAGGCCTCGCGGCGCGGCCGCGGGTGCTGATGCTCGACGAGGTGTTGTCGGGCCTCAACAATACCGAGATCGACGAGGCGCTGACCCTGATGCGCGACATCCGCGACCGCGGCACGACGATCATCTTCGTCGAGCATCTGATGCGCGCCGTCGTTGCGCTTTCCGACCGCGTCGCCGTCTTGAACAACGGCACGCTGATCGCGCTCGGTACGCCCGGCGAAACGATGAGCAATCGCGAAGTCGAGCGCGTCTATTTGGGGACGGCGCATGCTTCTTGAGATCGAGGACCTGGCTGTCGGCTATGGCGGCGCGCCGGCGATCTGGGATATCGCGTTGCAGGTCGACGAGCGCGAAGTGGTTTCCGTGATCGGCCCGAACGGCGCCGGCAAATCTACGCTCATCAATACGATCGCCGGGCTTTTGCGCGCCGAGCGCGGCCGCTTGCGTTTGGGCGGCGCCGACCTCATCGCTGTGCCGGCGCATCAGGTGTGCCGGCATGGCGTGGCGCTGGTACCGGAAGGGCGGCGTCTCTTCGCCGGCATGACGGTCGAGGAAAATCTCGAGATCGGCTGCTTCCGGCCCGAAGCGCGCAAAGATCGCGCGAAGAGCCTCGAGCGCGTCTACGGGCTTTTCCCCGCGCTTTACGAAAAGCGCCAGCAGCTTTCCGGCACGCTGTCGGGCGGGCAGCAGCAGATGGTGGCGATCGGCCGTGCGATGATGGCCGAGCCGCGGCTGCTCTTGCTCGACGAGCCCTCGCTCGGGCTTGCCCCGGCCGTGGTCGGCGAGATGTTTCGCGCCATCACCGCCATTCAGGCGGAGGGCGTCGCCATTCTGCTCGTCGAGCAGAATGTCGCCCAGGCGATGGAGATCGCCGACCGCGCCTATGTGCTCGAAGAAGGCCGCATCGTCGCCGCCGGCTTGCCCGCCGAGCTGCTTTCGCAATCGCGGATCAAAGAAGCCTATCTGGGGCTATAGTCCCTCTGTTCGATAGGGCAGGAGCGCATGGCGTGACCGGTATCGTAGTCGCGGTAAGTCGCAGCGGAACGCATTCGATGCGCAAACCCGCTGTCGGGGCGATCGAGCTGCTGGCCGGGCTCGGCGTCGAAGGCGACGCGCATCTCGGCAAGACCGTGCAGCACCTCTATCCCATGAAAAAGGATCCGACTCAGCCGAATTTGCGCCAGGTCCATCTCATCCATGCCGAGCTGCACGAGGAATTGCGCGCCGCCGGCTTCGATCTGGTCCCGGGCGAGATGGGCGAGAACATCACGACGCGCGGCATCGATTTGCTCGCGCTGCCCAGGGGGACGCGTCTGCGCCTCGGCACGGTGGCGGTGATCGAGATCACCGGGCTGCGGAATCCCTGTCATCAGCTCGACAAGCTTCGTCCCGGCTTGATGGCGGCGACCTTGGATCGCGATGCGGAAGGCAACCTCATCCGCAAGGCCGGCGTGATGGCGGTGGTGACCGTCGGCGGTACGGTTCGCGCCGGCGATGCGATCGCCGTCGACCTGCCGGCAATGCCGCACCGGCCTCTGCAGCCGGTTTAGCGACGGAATTAGTCGACGAGCTTTTTCAGCAATCGCTTCAGCTTCGGCGTCTCGTTCAGCGCTTGGCGCAGGGCGGGAAGATCTTTCTCGTCGATGATCAGCGGCGAGCGCTGGAACATGCCGCGATGGTTATAGTGGCAAAAGCGGATCTCATGCGTGCCTTTCGCCGCGCCTTCGGTGAAGGTCAGAAGCTGGATCGTCGGGTTGTGATATTCGGCGCCGATCTGCGCTTCCTCTTCGATGATGCCCGAGCCCCAATGCAGCGAGAAAGTCCGCGGCTCGGCGGCGGCTTTCGACTTTGGCGTTTTTGCTTTTGGCATTCCTTCCCCCGCGGGTTCGTTGCGCCAAGCTTACCACACGGCCTCGGTAAGGCCGGCTTCCGGCCACGCCTGGCGCGTGCCATGATATCGCAGCAGGGCCGATATCGGCCGAGCCAAGGGAGGGCAGAATGGCAGACGCTTCGACACGCGAACCCGATGCGACGATCAAGGCCGCGCGGACGGGCTGGGTAGGGCGCATGGTTGCGGCCGGCGTGCCGCTGAGCGATTTCCAGGAGGTCGCCTTTTCGATCGACAATTACGACGATTGGTGCGCGGCCTGGTCCGAGCGCGCCTCGGTTTACGAGAAGCTGGGCCGCGCCGCGCTGCTCGAAAACCAGAACGCGTCGGCGGCGTCGCATCTTCTGACCGCGGCGGTCGAATATCATTTCGCCAAATTTTATTTCACGCACAAACCGGATCAGATGAAGGCGGCGCATATGAAGGCCGTCGAGTGCTATACGCTCGCCTTGCCGCATTTCTCGCCGCCGGGCGAGCGCGTCGCCATCCCCTACGACGGCAAGCATCTCTACGGCTATCTCAGGAAGCCGATCGGCGCCGTCGGCAAGCAGCCGGTGATCCTCATCATCTCGGGCATGGATTCGACCAAGGAAGAGCAGCACTTTTACGAGCAGCTGTTCCTCGATCGCGGCATCGCGACCTTGTCGTTCGACGGGCCGGGCCAGGGCGAGGCCGAATACGATTGGCCGGTCACGCATAAGTTCGAAGAGCCGGTCGGCGCGGTGATCGACTTCGTCGAAAAGCGCATCGATCTCGATGCCGGCCGCGTCGGCATTTCCGGCGCCTCCATGGGCGGCTATTACGCGCCGCGCGCCGCCGCTTTCGAGAAGCGCGTCAAAGCCGCCATCGCCAATAGCGGCGCCTACAAGGTGATCGACAATTTCGATCAGCGGCCGCAAACCCTGAAGAACGCCTATGTTCTCCGCACCCATTCGAAGACGGTCGAAGAGGCGCGCGAGAAGACGCGGCCCTTCGACATGGAAGGCGTCGCTTCGAAGATCACCACGCCGATGTTCATCATCTGCGGCAAAGCCGATCACATCACCCGATGGACCGATGCCGAGCGCGTCGCCAAGGAGGTGAAAGGGCCATGCGTCTTCGTCGCCCTCGAAGGCGGCATCCATGTCGGCCACAATCGCGGCCATCTCTGGAAGAACCAGTGCGCCGATTGGATGGCCGAGCAGCTCGGCGTGCCGAAGCGGTAGCGCGCGACGCCGAGACGATCGCGATGCTCGGCGGCACGGCGGCGAAATCACTGCGGCTCTCATAACGAGAGCCGCAGTAATCGCTGTTGTTATTCGGTGCCTTTCGGATAGCGGTAGGTGCCGAGCGTCAGGAACAGCAGCGCCGCGACGATCAGCGCGAGGGCGAAGCCGCCCAGCACCGGCGTATAGGTGTGATAGGCGTCGAAGCCTTTGCCGAGGATCACCGGTCCGACGCCGATGCCGATGGTGAAGGCCGCGAACACAAGCCCGTAGAGGATGCCGAAAGCGCGGCGGCCGAAATAGCGGCTGACGAAGAAGCCGAGCATGTCGACCTCGGCGCCGATGGCGAGGCCGATGCAGACCGCGGCAAAGAAGGGCGCCGAGCCGCCCGCGCCGCTCCACAGTAGGCCGACGCCGCAGACCGGCAACATCATCACGATCGCCGAGAACACGGGACCGTTCACCCAATCGAGGCAGAGACCGACGATGACGCGTGCGATCATCGCCGCGAGGCCCGAAGCGCCGAGCATTGCGACGGCTTGCTGCGGCGTGTAGCCGCGATCGTGCAGCATCGGGATGAAGTTGCCGCTGAGGATGCCGTTATTCGCCGTGCCCTCGATCAGGAAAATGATGAAGAGGATCGCGAATTGCCGCGTGCCTGTGATGGCTTGATGCGCGGTCAACCCAAAAGGATGGCGGCCGGCAGCCGCCTCGGCGTCGTGGCTCGCGCGCATCCGCTCGAGATAGCCGGGCGGCTCGCGGACAAAGAGCGCGATCATGCCGAAGGACAGGATCCAGGTCGTCACCCCCACCGCGACATAGCCGACGCGCCAGCCGAAGGCCGAGACGAACAACTGCGCGATCTGGGGGATGACGAAGGTGCCGAGGCCGACGCCGCAGGTAGCGATGCCGAGCGCAAGGCCGCGCTCCCTATCGAACCAGGCCGTGATTGCCTTGGAATAGACGATCGGGCCGACCGCGGCGCCGAAGCCCGAGGCGCAGCCGAACATCAGATAGATTTGCCATAGATTGCCGGCGCTCATCAGCGAGAAGCTGGCGAGCGCCAGGCCGTAACAGGTCGCGGCGGGCAGCGAGACCTTCAAGATGCCGAACCGGTCCATCAGCTTGCCGAAGAGCGGGGTGAAGATCGGCGAGCACACGGCGCTGGCCAAGAGCCCCGACGAGAAATCGCCGCGCGACCAATGGAGCTCGCTTGTCACCGGCAGCATGAAGACATTGGTGACGAAGATCACCGCCGTTCCGGGACCGACGATCATTCCGATCAGCGACGCGCCGACGATCCACCAGCGATTGGCGAACACGCCCTCGCGTGCCGCGATACCTGCCGTAGCCATGAAAATCCCCAGCTTCAGAGCGCCGCCTTGGTATCCGCCCGGATGCGCGGCGCTCGCGCCCGGACGGCGTTCCTCAAATGCTAAGCCACCCTAAACCACCACCCGTGCCGACCACTCGCCAGGCTTGGCGTTTGCCTCTGCCTGCTTCAGCTCGTATTCGCGCGAGCCCCACATGCACGCGTTATAGGCTTCCAACGAGAATTGCCGCGGACGATAGCTCGCTTCTTCATCCGGCATGACATGCTTTACGCCGCAGGAATATTCGTAGGTGACCTTATCGGGCCCTTCGAAGTAGACCATCACCGCGGTCGAGATCGGATGGCGGCCGGGCCCGTGGATGATCTTCACCTGGCGCTGCTTCAGGAAGTAATACGACCTCATCACATCGTCGAGGTCTTCGACCTGATGGTTGATGTGATGGATGCCGGTGCGGTTCGAGGGGAACAGCACGATCGAATGATGCACGGTGTGGATGCGCAGGAAGGGCGAATCGCCGAGCCAGTCCGAGACGCGCGCATTGCACAGCTCGGTCCAGAACCTGGTGTCGCGCTGCGCGTCTTTGGTGTAAAGCCCGATATGGCTGAAGCCCTCGATGCCGGCGTCGCGGCCGGGGAAATAGCGCTCGCCGGTGTGATAAGGGCGCGCGACGATTTCGATCGGATTGCCCGAGGGATCGGTGGAGGCAATGAAAGCCTTGCAGCGGCGCGCGTCGCATTCCTCGCGCGTGCCGAGATGCACCGGCAGCTTCGCTTTTTCCAACACCGCGCCGACGGCGTCGATGTCGGCGGGATTGAGGAGTTCGAGGCCGATGGTCTGGTCCGCAGGATCGCCCTCGAAGAGAGCAAGGGTGTAATCGCGCGTGTCGCCGCGCACGCCGACCTTGTCGCTGCGGAAATAGGCGGTCTTGCCTTCGCGCGCCGCGAGCTGCAGACCGACAATGTCGGTGAGGTAGCGGATCGATGAGTCGAGGTCGGCGGTGCCGAGTCGCAAATAGCGGATATCGTACAGGTTGATCATCGCCCGTGTTCCGTCCCGTAAACGCTGCTCCCCGGCGCAGTTTGCCCAGTTCCGCCGGGGTTTTCCACCGCCAAAGCGCTTTGTCTTTCCACGGACTTAGCGATCAATCCAGCGGCAAGCCGACATAGACCTCGGCGAGCGCCGTCGCGGCCGCGCGCGAACTCACGACCGTGTCGAGATCGGCAAGATGGATGTGGTGCTCGAAGCTCGATTCCGCGTCGTTGCGGTGCAGCATCGTCGTCATGTACCACGAGAAGCGCTCGCATTTCCAAATCCGCGGCAGGACATTGGCGCTGTAGCAATCGAGCGCGGTGCGATCGCGTTTCTTATACCAGTCGTCGAGCGCGCGCGAGAGCACGAGCACGTCGGCGACGGCGAGGTTGAGGCCCTTGGCGCCGGTCGGCGGCACGATATGGGCGGCATCGCCGGCAATGAACAGCCGCCCATGCTGCATCGGGTCGCAGACGAAGCTGCGCATGCCGACGATGCCTTTCTGAAAGATCGGTCCTTCGGCCAAGGTCCAGCCGGGAAAGGCGAACCGCGCCTGCATCTCCGACCAGATGCGATGATCGGGCCAGGCTTCGATCGGGTCGTCCGGGTCGCATTGCACGTAAATGCGCTGCACCGTCGGCGAGCGCGTGCTGAGAAGCGCGAAGCCGCGGTCGTGCCGCGAATAGATCAGCTCGTGATAGGAACGCGGCGCTTCGGCGAGAATGCCGAGCCAGCCCCAGGGATAGATGATCTGGTGCTCGGTGATCGCGCCTTGAGGGATCGCCAGCCGGCTCGGCCCGTGGAAGCCGTCGCAGCCGGCAATGAAATCGCAGCGCAGCTCTTGCGGCTTGCCTTCCGCGTCGCGAAAGGTGATGCGCGGCTGATCGCTCTCGATGTCGTGCAGCGCGACGTCCGACACCGAGAAGCAAATATCGCCGCCGT
>DATGLO010000656.1:0-8530 GCA_035294105.1 Allostellaceae bacterium | reverse complement strand
CAAGCGCAACGACGAGCGTAATGAGCGCCACGCCGAGCGTGTTGGCGAGCACGCCGTAGATGTAGGGATCGCCGAAAACCGCGACGTAATGGGCGAGCGAGTAGGGCTCGCCGGGATCGATCGGCCGGCCTTCGCGGAAGGAGAGCAACAAGACGATTGCCGGCGGCACGACGATGATCGCGCTCGCCGCGATGACGGCGGCGACCGCCGCCCAACCCCAGGAATCGAGCGGCGGCCAAGCGATCCGCGGCGGCCGGCGCCGGCTTAGGACGATTTCGGCCATCGATTCGTCATGTCGCCATTGCGAGCGTCCTTCGACAAGCTCGGAATCAGGGCGATGCAATCCAGGGCAGCGCGGATATTCCGGATTGCTTCGTCGCTATCGCGCCTCGCAATGACAGCTCCAATTAAATGACGCCTCGCGCCGCTGTCATTTGCCTTGGATGATATCCGCGATCTTCTTCTGAGCGGCATTGCCGGCAGTGTTGCCGATCTGCCAATCGATATCGGCGTTCTTGAACTGCGTGCCGAATTCTTTCTGCACCTGCTCGATCCGCTGGCGCTCGACCGATTCGGGAAAGAGATGCAAATCGGTCTGGGTCTCGTCGCGAATGATCTTCTGCCCTTCGACCGTCGCCGAGAAAGCGACGAAGAGTTTGCCGCCATTGGGGTGAACGGCGTTCTTCGGCACGGCGAGGTAAAAATAGGAGATCAGCGGCACGGTCGGCTCGATGGCGCGGCCCAAGGGCGCGCCATGGGCAATCGATTCGCTCGCCGGGCCGTCGCTGCAATCCGTCGCCATGGCGAGGAACTCGCCGGTGGACAAGCGCTCGGTCTCGCCGCAGCGCATGAAGCCGGCGACTTGCTTGGCAAATTTCTGCGCGAAGGCGATCGCCTTGTCGGGGCCCCAGGCGTCGGTCGCCGCGATCTGGTCCCAACCGGCGCCGAAAGAGGTCGTCGCGATCTTGCCGGTCCATTCCGGCTTCAAGAGATCGGCCAGCTCTTTCGGCTCCGATGGTGCGAGCTTCTTGTTGTAGGTGAAGCCCAATGTCGCCGATTCGACTTTGACGTAAGTGTCGTGCTCGACGACCTGATCCGTCAGCCGGTCCGGCACATAGGACTTCCACGGCGCCGTCTGGAAAAGGTCGTATTTCAGCTCCGAGGCGATGTCGCGCGAGAAGCCCATATAGACATCGGTCGGCGAGGGCAGGTTGTTCGCATGTGCCATGGCGATCTGGCTGCCGACCACCGGCATGGCGGGGCCGGGCGTCCAGGAAATGTGGATGTGCGTGCCATAGGCCTTGTTGATCGCGGCCTCGAATTTCTGGGCGCCGTCGGCGCCGCCCAAGGTGTCGGAGCTCCAGGTGAGGAGGATCGTGCCTTCCTTGTCCGCCGCGGCGGCCAGCGCCTTCATGGCGTCGGTGTCGCCGGCTTCCTGCGCGCGCGCGGCAAGCGGCGCGACCGCCAATGTCGCTGCGGCCAGCGCCGCAATTTTCGCCCAGCGGCTCATCTCGAACCTCCCCGTATTTTGTACCCGTTGTCCTTATTGCGCGGCGATCGCGTTGGCGAGATCGAGCTCGCGGCTGTAAGCGGTGAAAAAGGATTCGGCCGGCCGGCGCCAGGCCTTCGGCTCGCGGCCTTCGGCGATCGCCTTCAGCTCGCGCGCCCACAGCCGGCGCAGGAAGATCAGCGCTTTGTCGGATTGGCCGAGCCGGTCCTTCGAGCGATCGACCAGCCGGCCTTGCCCCGCCAGCGCAACATTGTCCTGCACGTTGAAGAGCCCCGGATAGTCGGAATCGATATCCTGCACGCGCAAGCGCCCCGCCAGCACCTCGTCGGTCAGCACATTCGGATCGGGATGGGTCTCGGGCCGCGGCATCAAGCCCTTGCCGCCGCCTTTGGCGGTGGCGACGATGAAGCTCGCCATCTCGGTATCGGTGATCGGCACGCGCCAGGCGAGATGCAGCATCCATTCCGGCCGCGATGGCCGGCCGGGCGTGAAGGTCATCAGCACGTTCGGCATCATCCAATAGGCGGTGCGGTTGATGTTGTGCCCGTGCTCCTTGCGCAGCCCCTTGCGGAGGATGCCGTAGTCGGTTTCGCTGACGTCGATCTCGGGGAATTCGACGAGGCCGATTTCGTCGGTCGAAACCTTATGGACGAAATGCAGATGCAGCTCGTCCATATCGTTCTCGATGCGCTGGTAGTAATTGCACGGCACGGGATGGCGGTTGTAAAGCACCGTGTCTTTCGTCACGTCGATTTCGGGCATTAAAGGGAATTCGGGCGCGGCGCCCTCGCCGAGATAGGCGAAGACGAGGCCGAGATATTCGCGCGTCGGGTAAGCGCGGATCGTCACCTTGTCCTTGAACGAGGCTTTCTCCGCCGGCTGCTCGACGCAGCGTCCGTCGGGCGCGAATTTCCAGCCGTGATAAAAGCAGCGGATGCAGTCGCCTTCGATCCAGCCGAGGAAGAGCTGCGTCTGGCGATGCGGGCACGCATCCTGCACGACATGCGCATTGCCGTCCTCGCCGCGATAAGCGGTGAAATGCTCGCCCAGAACCTGGATGCGTTTTGGCCGCCCGACGGCCAACTCGTCGCCGACCGCCACGGGCTGCCAGAACCGGCGCAAAAATTTGCCGGCTAAGGTGCCCGGGCCGATATGGCCGAAATCTTCATAGGCTTCCATGCGATTTCCTGTCCCAACCCGGAAAAGCCTAGCCTTTGCCGGCGCAACCCGTCCACCCTGTCGCTGCCCCCATGAGCACTCAGTGCCTGAGCGCCGCGCGGTAATAGCTCAGGTCGTAGAATTGCCGCGGATCGCCGAGCTTCTTTTTCGGCTCGCCGTAAATTTCGCGCAGTTTGACCGCGGTCGCGACGCCCGCGGGATCGATCGCGCCGATCGGGCCCGTGGGGCCGATCATGGCGATCGTCGTCCGATAGCTCGCTTCGGCGCCGGGGCGCGACAGGTTCGGCGTGAATTTCAGCAAAAGCCGAATCGCTGCTTCCTTGTTGGCGGGCGCGGTGAACCAGCGCATCGATTGCAGATAAGCGCGAATGAAGCCGATCAGCGTCGCGCGATGCGGCACCGCCCAGCTGCGCCGCGCCAGTACCACCGCCGCCTGGTAATGCGGGAAGACCTGGCTGGTGGGCATTAGGTCGTTGAAGCCTTTGGCGACGAGCAGGTCGGCGACCGGCTTGAACATCACCGCGCCCTGCGCCGCGCCGCTCGACAACGCCTCGAAGCGCTTTTGCGAGCTACCGACCGACAGCACGTTGTAATCGCCGGCCTTGAGCCCGTGCAGCGCGGCGATGCGATAGAGCACGAAGGCAAAGCCGGTCAGCTTGGCATCGACGGCGACGGTGCGGCCTTTCAGATCTTCGACCCGCTTCACATCGGGCGCCGTGACGAGATGGAGCGAGCCGCTATCCGTCCCCATGAAAGCGAAAAGATCGGGCTTCACCTTCACCGGCACCTCGCCCTGGCCGGCGTCGTAGCCGATGACGTCGTCGAGCCCGCCGAAAGCGACCTGATATTTATCGTCGAGCATGGCGGTGATCTGCGCGACCGAGCCGTTGGTCGATTCCGGATCGACGGACACGCCCTCCTTGGCGAAGGTGCCATTCTCGATGCCGGCGAAGACCGGCCCGGTGCCGGGACCTGGGAAATAGCTGACCGCGATCTTGGTCTGGGCGCCGCTGGGCAGCGCGGTCGCCGCGAGCAGCCCCAGTGCCACCGCGAAAAGGCCGATCGAGCGACGCATGGACGTCTCCCCCGAAGTCTTTTCTTTGCTATGAATCCGCGCGATCCTAGCGCGGAAGGACATCGGGGTGTCAGCCAAAAGCGAGCCGCCGGAAAAAGCAGCGGCAAGCGCTGCCGAATTGATTGCGGCGGCCTACGATCTCGTGCCCTATCTGCGCGAGCAAGCGGCGCAATGCGAGGCCGAGCGTCGGGTTTCCGATGCGACGATCGCCAAGCTGCATCGCGCCGGCCTTTTCAAGCTGGTCCAGCCGCGGCGCTATGGCGGTTACGAGCTTGGCTGGGATGTGTTCAGCGAGGCGGTGATCGCGATCGCCTCGGGCTGCGGCTCGACCGGCTGGGTCTATTCGGTCGTGGGCGGCCATGCGCCGGTGGTGGTGCGGTTTGGCACGGCGTTCCTCGACGAATTCTGGGGCGATAACCCCGCAGCACTCACCTCCTCATGCCGACGCGGCAGCGGCGGGATGAAGCCCGTTGCCGGCGGCTATCGCGCCAGCGGCACCGGCGTCTACAGCAGCGGCTGCCTCAACGCCGATTGGGTGATCGTCGAAGGCTTACCTGTCGATGGCGAGAATCGCGCGCTGACGGCCGTCATTCCGCGCCGCGATATCGAGATCCTCGATACGTGGAAGGTGATCGGTCTTGCCGGGACCGGCTCGCATGATTTGCGTTTCGAGGACATTTTCATTCCCGATCATCGTACCTGGTATCCGGGCAAGAAGCCCGCGGGAGAGGCGCTCGACGGCCCGACCTTTCGCACGCCTTATCTCGGCGGTCCATTCGCATTGCCGTCGGTCATTCTCGGCCTGGCGATCGCAGGTCTCGAGCATTTCGCGACGATGACACATCAGCGCGCCTCGCGCGTCGGCGGCGGTGTGGCCGAGCAGCAAAGCATGCAGATGCGCCTGGGCGAAGCGGCCGTCGAGGTCGATGCCGCGCTGGCGCTGTTGCGCGCAAAGCTAAAAGAGACGATGGCGCTGCTCTCGGGCGCAAGCGTCGACCGGAGCGGCGCCGCGGCGGTGCTGCCGCCCGGCGGCACGGCGCATCGCTACGACCAGGCGGCGAGCGGTTTCATCGCGCATACGGCCTATCGAGCCCTCAATCGATTGATGGAAGCGGCCGGCGCGGGGCAACTCGCGATTTCGGCGCCGTTCCAGCGCTGCTTTCGCGATGCGCTTGCCGGTAGCCAACAACCGAGCACCAATTGGGACAACGGCCGAACGATGGGCGGCCGCGAGCTTCTCGACCGCTTCAAGCCGCGAGGTTAGTCGGATTTGCGCTGCGTGCTGCGGCGCTGATGACCGAAGAGATAAATCTGCCCGATCAGCACGCGCTTTTAGAACTGCGCGCGGATGCCGGCAAAAGCCGCGATTGGCGCGCCGGGGCTTTGAAAGCGGTTGTCGACGCCGGGACCGTTGGCCGGCGCGCCCGCGGGAACACCCGGCACGCCGACACCGGCCGGATCGCCGTACTGTCCGAAGGTCGCGTAGCGTGTATCGAAGATATTATCGACGGTCGCGAAGAGCTCGATATGCGCGGCGAGCTTGTAGCTGCTGTGCAGATTGACGAGCGCATAGCCGGGCAGCGGGGCGTTCTGGTTCGATTCGTCGCCGCGATAATATTGCGCGCCGGTATAGGTCGCGGTCGCGCCGAGGATCCAGGCTTCCGTGATGTGGTAATCGGCGCTGAGCGTGACGCGATGCTCGGGGATGCCCGGGAGATGATCGCCCGGCCGCACCTGAATATTGCCGTTGGCATCGGCCGCGGGGTTGCTGGGCGACGGCAAGGTGAGCGGCGATTGGAACGTCGCATCGACCAGGCTGTAGCTCAGTTTCGCCGACCAGCGCGCGTCTTTATAGCCGAGGCCGGCATCGATGCCTTGGCGCCGCGTCGCGCCGATATTCTCGAAGAAGCCCGAGCCGATCGAGCTCGCGACGCCGTAGATGTCGTCGTCGAGATCGGTACGATAAAAGCCGAGATTCCAGCTAAAGCCGCCGGGCAGCTCTTCGAGCGCGAATTTGCCGCGCCATCCGGCCTCATAAGTATGCGCGACGACCTGTTTGAGATTGGGCGGATCGGAGGACAGGGACGATGGCAGCAAGCAAGGTTGCGCCGGGTTCGAGCATTCGATCTCGCTCGGCGTCGGCACGCGGTTGGCTTCGGAATAACCCGCGTAGGCGGTTAGGTTCGGTGTGACTTTGTACGTCGCGCCGATCGCCGGATTGAAGCGGCGGTACTGGCTGTTGCCGCTGAGCTGCGCGCCTTCGCCATCGACCAGCGCCAACTCGGCGAGGTTGAAGCGGCCGCTTGCGGTGATCGAGAGCGCCGGAGTCAGGTCGTAGGTGTCGGTGACGAACAGCCCGTAATAGTCGGTGGTCGCGCGCAGCCCGACCGGCGTCGCGTTGAAGCCGGAATTCTCCGGCGTTGCGACGACATAGCCCGGCAAGACGAAGAGCGATGAATCGATGGCGCCGACCTCGGTCGTCGATTGGAAATCGGTTGTCGCGTGATCGACGCTCGCGCCGCCGACGAGATGGTTGTCGCGGCCGAGCACGGCATCGCTCTCCGTCGCCTGAAGTGCCGCGCCGAGCGTCACGGTGCGGATCGCCTCGGCGTCGTTCTCGCCGATCGGCTGCGTGCCGCCGTTCGAGATGTCCGGGATTGGATTGCCATGTACGCCGAGAAGGACGGTCGTGCCGTCCGACTGGCAGAGAAAGCCGTTCGCCGGCGCGCAGGCGGCGTAGTTCGTCGTATTGCCGTTCGCGACCGTCTGACGGAATTCGCGGCGATAGGCATCGCCTTGGAAAGAGAGCGTATCGCTCGCTTGGTACGAGCCGTTCACGGTAACGAAAGCGAGCTGGTCGAAGTCGTGCTGCGGGCCGGTGAAGGTGAGCGCCGGGTTTATGTCTAGCTCTTGCACCGGCGCGGTACCCGGGCCGTAGAGATGATTATTCGCCCCGGAGAAGCTGATATCGATCGCCGCGCGCTCGTTACGCGCGCCGAGATCGGCATAGAGCTGGCCCAGCGAATTCTTCGAGAAATGCCGATAACCGCCTTCGTCGAGCCCGCGCGCCGCGATATAGCCGGCGAATTGGCCGGCCTGCTGGCCATACTGAAAGCTGAGCCCGCGGCGGCCGAACGAGCCGCCGGTGAGTTCGGTCTCGCTGCCGTGATAACCGAACCCATTCTTCATCGTCAGCGACACGGCGCCGCCCAATGCATTGAGACCGTAAACCGGATTGGAGCCGACCAGGTCGATGCGGTCGATCGCGATGTCGGGAATGAGATCCCAGTTCACCGTGTCGCCGAAGGCCTCGTTGACACGAACGCCGTTCTGATAGACCGCGAGACCTTGCGGCGTGCCGAGTACCGGCGACGCCTCGAAGCCGTGATAGAGAATATCGGGCTGGAAGCCGTCGCTCAGCGTGTCGTTGATGGCGACGCCGCTGACCTGGTCTTGCAGCGCGGTGACGACGCTGGCGGAGCCTTCGCGGCTGAGATCCTCGGCGTGCAGCGTTTGCACGGTCCCCGGGACTTTATCGGCGTCGATGCCGAGACCCGGCAGCGGCGTCGTGCCGATCACATCGATCTCGGGCAGCGGTTGCGTTTGTGCGGCGACCGCCCTCGGCAGCGCGAGAAGAAAAGCGGTGGCAAAGAGTGCGTTTCGCACTATCCGCCACCGCCCGACTAGGCGCGATAACACAAAGGGTGTTTCCCCACCCCCGTGTTATTGCAGTCCGAAGATCGTGACCTTGGCGTTGCCTTTGGGCGATTCGAGATTGAACACCACCGTGTTGGTGCCCGAAATCACCGCGACCCGTTGCTTGCCGCCGACCGCGTAAGAGACGAGTCCGCCGCCGACCGCGCCGTCGAATTTCTGCGACCATAGCACCTTGCCGGTATCGGCGTCGAAGGCATAGGCATTGCCGTTCATGTCGCCGGCAAAGACGATGCCGCCTTTCGTCGGCGTGACGCCCGACAGCACCGGGCCCGGCGCCTTGAAGCTCCATTTGATCTTGCCGGTGTCGGCGTCGGTGCCGTGGACCCAGCCGGCCCAATGGTCGTCGCCGAGGCCGAACGGATTCTTATCGTCGTCATCCCCCGTCCACGGCCGCCCGACCGCGACGCGCTCGATCTTCGAATCCGGGGCCAGCTTCACGAGGGTGCAGCGATCGACCGTGCCGTCGAAGATCAGGTTGTTGTCGGGATCATAGGCCGGGCCGTTCCATTCGGTGCCGCCGCCCGAGCCGGGGCAGAAGCGGGTGCCCGCTTTGGTCAGCGGCGCCGTCGTGTTCGAGCGCGTGGTGATCGCCGTCTGATAAAGCCGCTTGCCGTTATCGAGATCGATACCGTAGAGCAGCCCGTTCTTGCCGGCATCGGCCAAGAGATGCACGCCTTTCTTGGTCGTGATCAGCGCGGGCGCGGCAGAGACGTCCCAATCGTGGAAATCCTCGGGCACCAGCGAGAAGTAGCGCTTTAGCGCGCCGGTCTTGGCGTCGAGCACGACGACCGAGCCGGCGAGGAGGTTGGAGCCGGGGCGCACGCCCTTCGCATAATCGGGCGCGGGATTGCCGCCCGGCACATAGAGCAGCCCGCTCTTTGTATCGAGCGTGTAGGAGGTCCAGGTCGCGCCGCCGGAGATCGGCATGTCGGCGGGCTTGTTGTGCCACGTTGGGATGGTGACCTTGGCCGTCGCTTGCGCGGCTTTCACATCCTCGGCGTCGGGCGAAGCCGGCACGAGATAGGTCTCCCACAGGATCTTGCCGGTGT
>DATGLO010000655.1:0-4121 GCA_035294105.1 Allostellaceae bacterium | reverse complement strand
TGGTCTTCACCATTACCGGCAGGCTGCGCGTCATATCGTTCTGCAAGGCGAAAAGCGGATTCTGACGCAGCGCCGCGGTGCCGCGGCCGAACGCCTTGAAGGCTTCGAGCGCGCCCGGCCGCGTCGCCGCCGCCTGGCGATCGTCGATCAGCTTATCGGTGATGCGCTTCGGATCGATGATCAGCGCCTGGAGGATGCGGCGCATGCCTTCGCGCGTGCCGTCGTAATCGTTGAGCGCCTTCAGCGCATCGGTCGGACGCTGCGGAATGTTGAGCGAGTTGGCGATGGTCAGCGACGAGATCAGCACGATCTTCTCGACGCGATCGGGATGCATGATCGCGTATTGCGCGCCGGTCCAGGCGCCTTGCGAATTGCCGATCAGCGAGACCTTGTCGAGGCATAGCGCATCCATGAAATCCGCGAGGTGCTGCACGCGGCTCATCAAGCCGTAGGGCACCGGCGCGTAAGGATCGGTGAGACCGAAACCGCCGACGGAATCAGGCGCGAGGCAGCGCGCATCGCCGCCCAAGCGCTCGAGCAGCGGGCCCATCCCCGCCATGCCCGACGAGCCGGCGCCACCGCCATGGAGCGCGACGACAACCGGCGAGTCTTTTCCCGACTCCCAGTAATGCGTCTTCACGCCGTTCGCCATGACCCAGCGTGACCTGATCTCGTGGAGCATTTCGATCCCTCTTTCGACTTACTTTACCCGATAGGAAAAATCTGTTACGCATTACGTAACGAATTTCGTTAGGAGAACACGCTTGGCAGTCGATGTCAACGAGATCGACGTTCTCGAGCGGCCCGCGAGCACCGGTATCCAATCGATCGAGAACGGCACGCCGGTGCTGCGCGCGCTCGTGCAAGCGAAAGGTCCCTTGAGCCTCACCGCGATCGCTTCGGCCAGTGGCATGGCCCCGGGCAAAGCCCATAAATACCTTGCCTCCTATATCCGCGCTGGCCTCGTTGTCCAGAACGAGAGCGGCGGCCGCTACGACCTCGGCCCCTTCGCGCTCGAGCTCGGCGTCGCTGCGATGCGCCGCATCGATGTGATGGAGATTGCGCAACCGGCGCTCGACGATCTGCGCAATTCGCTTGGCCATACCGTCTCGCTCGCGATCTGGGCCAATCACGGCCCGACCATCATGCGCATCGCCGAAACGCCCGACATCCTCTCGGTCAATGTGCGGTTCGGCACGGTGATGCCGCTCCTCACCTCTTCTTTCGGACGGATTTTCGCCGCCTATCTCGATCGCCGCCTGACGCAAGCGCAGATCCAGGCCGAGCTCGCCGCTCCCGACGGCCTCGCCGCGCAGGCTGGCCTCAAGACTTTCGCCGACGTCGAAGCGCTGCTCGCGCAGTTCCGCGCCCGCCGCATGTCGGTCGCCGAGAATCTGGCAACGCCCGGCCGCGCCGCCCTCGCCGCGCCGGTCTTCGATCACAACAACCGGATGGTTGCCGCGATCGCCGTGATCGGGATGCAGGGCCGGCTCGATCTTGCGCCCGAGGGCCGGCCGGCGCGCGAGCTCGCCAACACGGCGCGCAAGCTGTCGCAGCGTCTCGGCGCTTCGCCCGACCTCATCGTTTGAGGTCGCTGCTTCCATGAAGGTCGTCGACGTCCATTGCCATATCGTGCCGGCGGATTTTCCCGCGGTGCCGCCGTCTTGCGGTGCCGCGGAATGGCCGGTGATGGAGAACCGCGACAACGCGCAGCGGGCGATGATGGTCGGCGGCAAGGAGATGCGCGTCGTCGACAACCGCGCCTGGGACGCGGCGCGCCGCATCGCCGACATGGATGGCGAGGACGTGGGCATGCAGGCGGTTTCGCCGATGCCCGAGATTCTCTCTTATTGGATCGACGCCAAGGCCGCCTTGGTGATGGCGCGCTACATCAACGAGACCATCGCCACGCTCGTCCGGAAAGCGCCCGAGCGATTCACCGGGCTCGGCATGGTGCCGCTGCAAGATCCGGAGCTGGCGGCCAAGGAATTGGCGGCGCTGCGCAACCTCGGACTCGCCGGCGTCGAGATCGGCAGCAACATCAATCACAAATCGCCCGGCGAGGCTTTCTTCGATCCGTTCTTCGCCGAGGCCGAGCGCCTTGGCCTCGCGATCTTCATCCATGCGCTTCATCCGACGATGACGGATCGTCTCGTCGGGCCGCGCATGATCGCGCCCTATATCGCCTATCCGACGGATATCGGGCTTGCCGGCGCGTCGCTGATCACCGGCCGCGTGCTCGAGAAATTCCCCAAGCTGCGGATTGGCCTGAGCCATGGCGGCGGCACGCTTGCCGCATTCCTCCCGCGGCTCGAAAGCGGCTGGCAGAAGCTCCAGGCGCTCAACCGCGCCTTCGCTTCGCCCGTCGCCACGGCGCGGCGGCTTTATTACGACAACGTCGTCTTCGACAAGAAGCTGCTGCGCCATCTCATCGACACCTTCGGCGACACGCAGATTTTCGTCGGCTCGGATTATCCCTTCACCGCCGGGCAAAAGAATTCGGCGGCGATGTTCGAGGGGCTGGGACTCGAGCCGTGGCAACTCGACGCTTTACGCGGCGGCAATGCCGCGCGATTTTTGGGTTTGGACAAGTCGTAGAAAAACATAGCGGCTCGGGAGGCGGAATGAGCGACGCGATCGAGAAGGCGGCCTTGCGGCTGCGCGAGGCCAGCGAGACGCATAAGCCCTGTGCGCCGATCCGCGATCTGATCGACCCGGGCGATGTCGCCGCCGCCTATGCCGTGCAAGAGCTCAACACCAAATACTGGCTCGGCCGCGGGCGCAAGCTCGTCGGCCGCAAGATCGGCCTCACCGCCGTCGCCGTGCAAAAGCAGCTCGGCGTCGACCAGCCCGATTTCGGCCTGCTCTTTGCCGATATGCGCGCCGCGGAAGACCGCGCCATTCCCTTCGCCGAGACCATGCAGCCGAAGGTCGAGGCCGAGGTAGCGCTGATCTTGAAGGCGCCGCTCACCCGCGCGCAACACACCGTCGCCGACATCGCCGCCGCGACCGACTATGCTTCAGCCGCGATCGAGATCGTCGGCAGCCGGATCGCCAATTGGGACATCAAGCTCGCCGACACCATTGCCGACAACGCCTCGAGCAGCCATTTCGTGCTCGGCGCGCGCCACGTGCGCCTTAGCGAGGTTGATCTCGCCGCTTGTGCGATGAGCATGACGCGGCGCGGCGAGACCGTATCGACCGGCTCGGGCGCCGCCTGCATGGGCAATCCGCTCAACGCCGCCGTGTGGCTCGCGGATGCGATGGTCAAATACGGCCGGCCGCTGCAAGCCGGCGACGTGATCATGACGGGGGCGCTCGGGCCGATGGCCGCGGTCGAGCCCGGCGATACGGTCGAGGCGAAGATCGAGGGCCTTGGCACGGTGCGCGCCTCCTTCGGCCGCTGACATTGGCGCGGCGCCACGCACCGCCGCTGCGCCGCACGCTGGGCGGCGCGGCTCTCGCCGTCATCGTTGGCGCGCTGACCGTCGCGCCGGTTGTCTACGTCATTGCCGCGAGCTTCGATGTCTCGGACCTCGGCGCCGCTTTCCGCTTCGGCTGGCAGGGCTGGCACGACATCTTCACCAGCGCGCGAACCCTCGCTGCGATCGGCTATTCCTTCCTCCTGGTCATCCGCGTGCCGATCGCGCTGATCGTCGCCTTCGCCATCGCCTGGCTCATGGTGCGCGTCCGCCTGCCCGGCCATCGCTTCATCGAGCTCACCTTTTGGTTCGGCTTCCTGCTGCCGGTCTTCCCCATGATGATGGGCTGGATTTTGCTGCTCGACCAGAATTACGGCCTCATCAATATCGCGCTCGAAAAGCTGCCTTTCGTGCATGGCGCGGTTTTCTCGATCTATTCGATCCCCGGCATCCTCTGGGTGCATCTGACGCTCACCACCGTGCCGATCATGGTGATCCTGCTGACGCCGGCTCTGCGCCTGATGGATTCCTCTTTCGAAGAAGCGGCCGAGATTTCCGGAGCGAGCACGATGGGCACGCTGTTCCGGATCACCATCCCGCTGCTGCTGCCCGCGATCCTCACCGCTTTCGTTCTCGCTCTCATCCGCAGCCTCGAAGCCTTCGAGGTCGAGCGCGTGCTGGGCGTGCCGGTCAACATCG
>DATGLO010000654.1:0-4995 GCA_035294105.1 Allostellaceae bacterium | reverse complement strand
GGTCGAATAGCGCCGCGCGATCCCGGCATTGCCGAAGACCGCGACCATACGGTCGAGATCGGCGATCCCGGCCATGCCGAAGATATGGCGCGCGGTTTCCGACACTTGCTCTTGGGCGAGGATGTGCTTGGGCACGGCGGTAGCCAAAGAAAGCAGGCGGGGGGAAAGCGGCCGCGGCGGGTTCGTCACTGGCGATGCCTCTCTCACGCAGTTAGAGTGCGATCCATCGCTGCGCCCGCGCTGCGAACGCGGGCGACGCAAACTAGACCGAAGGCGGGATCACAGCACATCACATGTTCGAGGGTCCGCATCTTTCAGCCATGAGTGGAGTGTGCGATGCCGGCTGCCGATAGCCAGCCGCCGCGCCAGTTCTGGCGCCTCAATGTCCGCGAGCATCTGCGCGCCTATTTCATTGCCGGAATCCTCGTTACCGGCCCGACGCTGCTGACGCTCTATATCATCTGGTTGTTCGTCACCTTCATCGACCGCTCGGTCGGCGCGCTTCTTCCCGCGCAATACAATCCGCAGACCTATCTCCATGTTCCCGGAATCGGCCTGGTCATCGTCGTCGTCGGCCTGACCGTGATCGGCGCGCTGACCGCCGGGGTGCTCGGCCGCGTCTATGTCCGCGTCTCCGACCGCATCCTGGCGCGCATGCCGGTGGTCCGCGGTCTCTATGCGGCGGTGAAGCAGATCTTCGAGACTGTGCTGGCCAAGCAGTCGAACAGCTTCCGCGAGGTGGTGCTGGTCGAATGGCCGCGCCAGGGGCTCTGGACGATCGCTTTCGTTACCGCCGCGGTGGAGGGCGAGCTCAAGGCCAAGACCGGGGAGGATACGATCGCGGTCTATGTGCCGACGACGCCGAACCCGACCTCGGGCTACCTCATGTTCGTGCCGAAGAAAGACACCATCGCGCTCGATATGGCGGTCGAGGACGCCGTCAAATACGTCATCTCCGCCGGCATCGTCGCGCCGCCGGAGGTGAAGAAGAAAATCCCGCTCGAGCCGGTCGCGGCGGCGAAATAACGGCTCATGCGCATGGCGTGGCGGCAAGCCGCGCGCGCAAGCACGGTGGAAATACGTCGCTGCTTGTTACGCGGCGCGGCGCTTTGATCGCCCCTCGCCGACGCGCCGCTCGACCGCGCCGCGCAGGCTGTCGCTGAGCTCGGCAGCGGCAGGCGACAATTCGCTTGCCGTCATGAGACGTAGCTCGATCGCCGGCAGGGGCGGAAGAGCGAGATCGCGGCCGACGTCGCCGATTCCCGGCGGGAGGCGATGCATCGTGCGCACGGTGATGCCTTGTCCGGAGCGCAGGGCCGCCCAGATGCCCGGCAGGCTCGGGGTGGTGAGCGCCAGGCGCCAGCGCAATCCCTTCGCGTCGAGGGTGCGCAGCCCGGCTTGGCGAAAAAGGCAGGGATGATCGAAGAGAACCAGCGGTATCGGCTGCGGCGGCGCGCCGGGCCGAAAGTTCTTGGCGCCGAGCCAGCGCATCGGCAGGGAGACGAGCCGGGTGCCGGGGCGATCGACTCCGGCGGGAAAAAACGCGACCGCGGTGTCGAGGCGACCGGCGCGCAATTCTTCCTCGATCATGTGATTGCGGCCCGCGCGCACCTCGACGTGAACACCCGGCCGGCGGCGCGCAAAGCGCTCGATCGCATCCGGCATCACATCGTCGAAGAGGTCTTGCGGCAGCCCCATGCGCACCGAAGCCGGTTCGGCGGCCGCGCCGAGGCAAGCCGCCGCTTCGTCATGCAAGGCGATGATCCGCCGCGCGTATGCGAGCAGCGCATCGCCCGCCTCGGTCGGCACGAGGCCGCGGCCGTCGCGGCGGAAGAGCGGCCGGCCGGACTGTTCCTCGAGCTTTTTGAGCTGCATGCTGACCGCGGATTGCGAGCGGCCAAGCTGCGCCGCGGCGCGGGCGAAGCTCTTGAGCTCGGTGCCCACCACCATCGCGCGCAGCGCATCGATATCGAAGGTCGGACGCATCTATCGTAAATCCTGAACTAACAGTTCAAATCTATCTGATACTCGAAAGAGAGCGCCGCTGCTAGCTTTTCGTCCATGGAGCGTTCGATGAGCTGCAGCACCGGTTTTGCGCTGATCGCCTGTACGCATGAGCGCCTCGGCGGCTGCCGGCACCTGCCTTGGCATAGGCAAGTTTGCCGCTGCCCCGCGTGCCGCGCCGTGCTGCTGCGCTCGCTGCCGCGCTCGGTGCGGCTTTGCGCGCGGCGCGCACGGCGGCTGGCGAAGTGCTGGGCGGAGCGCTGGCGCACACGCCGTCTCCTCGCGCGCCTCGATGAGCGGCAGCTCAAGGATGTAGGGCTCAACCGCCTCGAGGCAGCGCGCGAAGCGCGTAAGCCCTTCTGGCGCCGCTGAGGAGCAGGCGTGATGGCCGCCGATCCGATCGGTTTTCTGGGTCTCGGTATTATGGGCGAGCCGATGGCGCTCAACCTCGCCCGCGCGGGCATGCCGCTTCTCGTCTGGAACCGCTCGGCCGCGAAATCGGCGGTGTTGGCCGAGGCCGGCGCCGCGGTTGCCGCGTACCCGGCAGAGATCTTTGCGCGCTGCCGCACCGTGATCGCGATGCTGGTCGACGGTGCCGCGCTCGATCATGTCTTGGGACGCGGCGAGAGCGGCTATGCGGCACGCATGAAAGGACGCCTCCTCATCAATATGGCGACGGTGGCGCCGGCTTATGCGACGGCGCTGGCGACCGAGCTCCGCGCGATCGGCGCCCGCTATGTCGAAGCGCCGGTCTCGGGTTCGCGCCAGCCGGCGGAGGCAGGACAGCTCGTTGCGATGCTGGCCGGCGATGCGGCGGATATTGCGTCGGTCCGCGGGCTGCTCGCGCCGATGTGCCGCGCCGCGATCGATTGCGGCGCGCTGCCGAACGGGCTCCTGATGAAGCTTGCCGTCAATCTCTTCATGATTGCGATGGTCACCGGCCTTGCCGAGGCGGTGCATTTCGCCGCGGCTCAGGGCCTCGATCTCACGACGCTGGCCAGGGTTCTCGATGCCAGCCCAATGGCGAGCGATGTGTCGCGGGCGAAGGTCGGCAAGCTCGTCGCGCGGGATTTCGCCGCTCAGGCGGCGATCGCGAATGTGACCCAGAATACGCGCCTCATCGCCGCAGCCGCGCGCGAGACGCAGATCGCGTCGCCGCTGCTCGATCTCTGCCACGCGCTTTACGGCGAGGCCGAGGCACTCGATCTCGGCGGCAGCGACATGGTCGCCGTGCTCCGCGCGATCGAGATGCGCAGTGCCGCGCTGAAAGCACCGCGCTCAAGCGGCCGCGGCAGCCATCCGGCGGACGACGATACCGGGAGCATTCGGCGCGACCTCTCCGGCGCGCAGCCAACCGAGCGCAACCGGCCATAAACTCTGTTCGAAGCGGCTGTGAAAGAAGCCGAAATGTCCGATCTTTTCAGCGCCGATGGCGGCGGGCGCGATGCGCAGATGCGTGCGCGGGCTGCGGCGAAAATAAGCGAGCGAGCGCTCGATCGCGGCGACGGTGCCGAATTCGTCGTCGCCGAGGCTCACCGCCAGGATCGGCGCGGTGACCGACGCCAGGCGCCGACATAGCCGCTCGTTGTTCTCCGCCTGCCGCGGCGAGCGGCCGCGCCAGCTCTCCTCGAAGCGTGCGCGGCTCAAGGCCCAATCGCGCACCACGCCCGTCGGCGTGTCCTCGATCCAGCCCAGTTTTGCGCCCGGGAAATAGCTGAAGAGCAAGGCGAGAAGCGGCATGGCGAGATGCCATTTCGCCAGCATGGCGAGCCGTGCCTCCGGCGCGTAATCGCGCCAATAGGCATATTGCGCGCCGACGGTGACGATGCGCCGGATGATCGCGCTCGACGGCGCGAGGCCCAGGATGAATCCGCCGATGCTGTGGCCGACGACATCGATCGGCTGAGACGGAAACGCCTGCCGCACATGGCGCAGCACGGCCTCGACGTCGCGCTCGCCCCAATCGATCCAGGAGGCCGGGAAGCCGCGCAACCGCGCCGGGCGGGATTCGCCGATGCCGCGATAATCGAAGATCAGGGCATCCATTCCGTGCCGTACAAGAAAAGCGGCGAAGCGCGCATAATACCGGCAGCGCACCGAGGTCGCCGGGCAGATGATCGCCACGGGACGCGGGACGGCCGCGGCTTCGGCGTGACGCCAGAGCCGGCCGCTGATCGGATAGCCGTCAGCGGCGGGGGCCGTGAAAGCCTCGCTTTCCAGAAGCGCGGATGGGGAACTCGGCTCGGCGGACAAGGTTTGCTCCCGCGATGAGGACAGCGCTCTGCAAGAGATACACCGGCAGTCCTCGCTCCGGCCAACGCAGAGGCTTGAAGTCGCGCTTCAGGAAAGCGAAACCGACAAGCACGCGCGAGCGCGCTTACGTTCCGCCAACATCGGGCCCCCGGCATCAGCTTGGCGTCGCGGCTATCGACGACGATGTCTTCGGCCCTCAGCGCGGCCTTCATCAGCTCGGCGCTGCCGGCAGGCGCCGCGATTTCCGCGCGCCACGGTGCTGATCGGCGCCAACGCTAATCGGCGATCGTGTTGACCTTTTGTGCGCGGCCGCGCCGCGGCTCGGTCTGCCAATCGGGCGCGCGCGCCAGATCGTCGCTGCTGGTCGCGGCTATCGCGTTATCCTTATCGGACCAGCAGATCGGATTGCTCGCGCCGGCCGGCACCGCGATGGCCCTAAAACGCGCGTCGGCGACATCGTGCAGCCAGAAGAACGGGCGCCGGTCCGCCGGCTCTCGATTGGCGGCGGCGGTTTCGGTGTTGACGCGCCGCAACCGTAACCCGTCGATGCTGAGCCGCTCGACATGGCGCGCGAACAGCGCTTTCGCCGGCACCGCTCCGAACATGCCATCTTCGGGAAAGCTCGCGGCTCTCTCGGGCGGTGCGAAGCTGCGCGCCGGCGACCATTCGCGCGCCGCCGGCATCCAGCCGCCGTCGGGGCGCGGCAGGTCGGCAGGCCGTTCGACGAGCTCGATATCC
>DATGLO010000653.1:0-5746 GCA_035294105.1 Allostellaceae bacterium | reverse complement strand
CCGCATTGTCGCGCAGCTCAAGACGACGAACGGTCCCTTGCCGCGCCGTGAGCCGGCATGGAGCAGCCGCGCGACCACCTCTTTGCCCGCCCCCGGCGCGCCGGTGATGAGGACGCGGCTATTGGTCGGCGCAACGCGATCCAATTGCTGGCGCAACTGCTGCACGGCATGCGACGTGCCGATCAGATCTTCGGAGCCGCCGGCCCGCTGCTTCAACTCTTCGTTCTCGCGCCGCAGCTGCGCCGCCTCGATCGCACGTTCGACAAGGATCAGCAGGCGATCCGACTTGAACGGCTTCTCGATGAAATCGTAGGCGCCGATCTTGATCGCCGCGACCGCCGTCTCGATGTTGCCGTGGCCGCTGATCATGATCACCGGAATATGCGGCAGCTCGCGTTTGACGATCTTCAGGATTTCGAGCCCGTCGAGCTCGCTGCCTTGCAGCCAGATGTCGAGCACCACCAGCGAAGGCTGGCGCGCGCGGATCGCGCCCAGCGCCTCGGTGCTGTTGCCGGCCTGCCGCGTCTCATAACCTTCGTCGGAGAGGATGCCGCACATCAATGCGCGGATATCCGCTTCGTCGTCGACAACGAGGATGTCGTACGCCATCGCCTAGGCTTCCACTTTCGCGGCGGCCGGCTTGTCCTCCAAGGCTTTCGCCTCGCGCGGATGGAACACCAGCTTCACCCGTGCGCCGCCGCCTTCGCGATCCTCGAGCACCAGCTCACCGTGATGATCTTCCATGATCTTCTTGACGATGGCCAGTCCGAGGCCCGTCCCTTTTGCGTGCGTCGTAACATAGGGCTCGATCAGCCGCTCGCGACCTTCGCGCGGCAGACCGCGGCCGTTATCCTCCACCGCAAGGACGATATCCTCGCCCGTCCGGTTGAGCCGCACGGTGATAAGCCCCGGGGCGACGTCGCCTTCGCGCGAGAGGATCGACTCGGCGGCATTTTTCAGCAGATTGACGAGCGCCTGCGCGACCTGGCGCGAATCGCAATTGAGACGCAACGGCGCGCCCGGCAGATCGGTCTCGACACGGATTTCGGCGGTCGCGGCACGCTGCAGGAACGCCGCCTGGCGCACGATCTCGCTCAGATCTTCCTCGCGCAAGACGGGTGCCGGCATCCGCGCGAAAGACGAGAACTCGTCGACCATGCGCCCAATATCGCCGACATGGCGAATGATCGTATCGGTGCAGGCGGCGAAGGTCTCGCGATCGTTGGCAATGTCTTTGAGATATTTGCGCTTCAAACGTTCGGCCGAGAGCTGAATCGGGGTCAGCGGATTCTTGATCTCGTGCGCGATGCGGCGCGCGACATCCGCCCAAGCCGCCTTGCGCTGCGCCGCCTGCAGCTCGGTGATGTCGTCGAAAGTGACGACATAGCCCTTGGCCTCGCCTTCGAGGCGCTCGGCGGCGACCCGTACCAACAGCATACGCGCACTGCCCGAGCGAACGAGCTGAAGCTGCGCCTGCGCGAGCCGGTCGGGCCGGCGCTCGGCTTCGTCGATGAGCCCGGCCATCTCGGGCACGATCTCGGCGAGGTCCTTGCCGATATGCTGATCGAGATCGGTGCCGAGGAGAAGCGACGCCGAGCGATTCGGCAGATTGATGCGGCCCTGCTGGTCGAGGCCGATCACGCCGGCCGAGACGCCCGAGAGTACGGTCTCCGTGAATCGCCGCCGCTGATCGAGCTGGCGGTTGGCTTCGATGAGCTCGCTCTGCTGCGTCTGCAACTGATGCGTCATGCGGTTGAACGCGCGCGAGAGAGAGCTGAATTCCTCGTCGCTGTCGCCCGCCGGCACGCGCGCCGAGAGATCGCCGCCGCGGACCCGTTCGGCCGCCGCGACGAGCGACGAAATCGGCTTCGCCATGCGCGTCGCAAAGGTGAGTCCCACCCACACCGCGCCCGTGAGCAACAGGAGCCCGACGGCAAAGAACACGACCGAGAGCGCAATCTGATAATTAGAGCGCCGGCCTTCGAGCTGCTCGTATTGGGCGACCGCGCTCTGGGTTTGCTTCATGTGGTTGATGACGGTCGGATCGATGAAGCGGCCGGCGTAGAGAAACACGTCGCCGTAGCGATCGAGCCGGACCAGCGCGCGCACCCGGTCGTCGTTGTCGTTGGTCATGACCGCGACGTCGCCGGAGCGCGCCGAGGCGATCGCCCAATCCGGCGGCGGCTGGAGCTCGAGGGCGAAACTGAAGCCCGTCCGGGCGAGCAAATGCCCTTGCCCGTCGAACACGATCGCCTCGCTCAAGGAACGCAGCGCCGCTTGCGCGCGCACGACCTCGTTGAAACGCTCGGGATTGAGACTGAGGAGATTGGCGTCGCGATTGAGGTCGTTCGCCATGCCGACGACATCGGCGCGAATCGTTTGCTGGTGCTCGTGGAGATAGGCCTCGGCAACGGCGAGCGAGCCGGTAACGGCATTGTGCACCGGTTCGCCGAACCAGGCCTGCACGCCGAAGTTAAAGAGGAAGTACGAAAAGAACGCGACGAAGATCGTCGGCACCACGGCGATCAAGCTGAACAGCACGACGAGGCGCGTGTGCAAACGGGAGCCGGCCAAGCCGCGGCGCCGCTCGGCCCAAAGCTGGACCAAGCGCCAGGCGAGGATCGCGACCAGCGGCAGCAGCAAGATGAAATTGAGCAGCAGCAGAAGCTGATCGAGATGCGGCGCCGAAGCGCCCGGCCACACGCCGCGGAGCGCGGCAAGCGTGGCAAAGCCCGACAGGAGAGCAAAAACACCGAGGGTCAGCGCGAGCTTACGCCCGAGCCCGACCCTCCCGGCCCACGCCGCGAACCCCCGCCACTCGCTCATGCGTTTATTTTAGGCCGCGAGCGACATCGATGTCGAGTTCACGCACCTTCTTGCGCAGCGTATTTCGGTTAAGGCCGAGCAGTTGCGCCGCTTTCAGCTGGTTGCCGCGCGTCGCGCTGAGGCTCAATTGGAAGAGCGGCCGCTCGATTTCGCGCAAGACTCGATCGTAGAGCCCCGCCGGCGGTAGTCCGCCTTTATGCGCGGCGAAATAATCGCGGAGATGGCGCTCGGCGGCGGCGCTGAGACTTTCCTTGCCGCCCGTCGCCGCTGCGGGTTGCGGTGCGGGCGTCTCGGCGAGCTCGGCTTCGATGGCATCGACGCCGATGACCTCTTGCGAATAAAGCGCCGACAACCGCCGCACGAGATTTTCGAGCTCGCGCACATTGCCGGGCCAGCGATAAGCCTTAAGCCGCTCCATCGCCGTCTGGTCGACGGTCTTGACCGGCAGGCCTTCGCTGCCGGCTTGCGTGAAGAAATGGCGCATCAACGCCGGGATGTCTTCCGCGCGCTCGCGCAGCGGCGGCAGCCGGATCGGCACGACATTGAGCCGATAGAAGAGATCCTCGCGGAAAAGGCCCTGCCGGATAAGCTGGCGCAGATCGCGATGCGTTGCGGCGACGATGCGGACGTCGGCGCGAATCGGCGCGCGGCCGCCGACGGTCGTGTATTCGCCTTGCTGCAACACGCGCAAGAGCCGCGTCTGCGCCTCCAAAGGCATATCGCCGATCTCGTCGAGGAACAGCGTGCCGCCCTGGGCTTGCTCGAATCGCCCGACGCCGCGCGCCATCGCGCCGGTGAACGAGCCTTTCTCGTGGCCGAAAAGCTCGCTCTCGATCAGCTCGCGCGGGATCGCCGCCATGTTGATGGCGACGAAGGGCCCGCTGCGCCGCTTGCCGTAATCGTGCAACGCGCGCGCGACCAGCTCTTTGCCGGTGCCGCTCTCGCCCGTGATCATGACGGTGAGATCGGTGCCCATCAGCCGCGCGAGCACGCGATAGATTTCCTGCATGGCGGGCGAGCGGCCGATCAGCGGCAGTTGCTCCTCGGGATCTTCCGGCGCCGCCGCGCTGGTCGCCGCTGCGGGATGCGGCACCGTTAAGGCGCGCTCGACGACATTGACCAGCTCGCGCAAATCGAAGGGCTTGGGCAAATATTCGAACGCGCCGCGCTCGGTTGCCTTGACCGCCGTGAGCAGGGTGTTTTGCGCGCTCATCACGATGACGCGCAGCTCGGGCCGCAGCTTCTTGATGCGCGGCACGAGATCGAGACCGCTCTCGTCGGGCATCACGACATCGGTGATGACGAGATCGCCCTCGCCGTCCGAGACCCAGCGCCACAAGGTTGCGGCGTTGCTGGTCGTGCGCACGTCATGGCCGAGCCGGCCGAGCGCTTGCGCCAAGACCGTCCGAATCGCGCGATCGTCGTCGGCGACGAGGATGGTCGCGGCGCTCACGAGCGCTTCTCCGGCGGAGACACCGCACCGATGCCGCTTGGCGGCGCGACCGGCAGATGGACGCGGAACGTCGTACGCCGCGGCTGGCTGTCGAACTCGATGACGCCGCCGTGATCGCCGATCACTTTGGCGACCAGCGCGAGACCGAGCCCACTGCCGTTATGCTTGGTCGAAACGAACGGATCGAACAGATGCGGGCGAATATCGTCGGGAATGCCGTCGCCGTTATCGGTGACAGTGACGAGCAGCGGCAGATGCACGCGGCTGTCGCTGCCGCCGACCGTCATGCGCACGCCGTGCTGATAGGAGGTCGTGAGCTGGATTTCGCCGCCTTGCGCCGGCGCCGCTTCGGCTGCGTTCTTGACGAGGTTGAGAAACGCTTGGATCAGGAGATCGCGATTACCGTGAACCGGCGGCAGCGATGGATCGTATTGCTCCACGAAACGCACCGCGCGCGCAAAGCCGGATTGCGCCGCGCGCCGCACGCGCTCCAGAACCTCGTGGATGTTGACGTCGCCGCGCTCGATCGGCCGACGATCGGAAAACACATCCATGCGATCGACGAGCGCGCAGATGCGATCGGTCTCGTCGCAGATGAGACGCGTCAATTCGCGGTCGGCCGTGCCGACATTCTCTTCCAAGAGCTGGGCGGCGCCGCGAATGCCCGAGAGCGGGTTTTTCACCTCATGCGCGAGCATCGAGGCCATCGCCGTGACCGAGCGCGCCGCATTGCGATGGGTCAGTTGCTGATCGATCTTGTCGGCGATCGAGCGGCCTTGCAGCGTCAATACGACGAAGCCCGATTCGTCGCCGAGCGGCGCGGCCTGCACCGTCAGCACGCGCACGCCGATCCGCGGCATGTCGACGCCAACGCCGTATTCCGACACGCTGGCGCCGGTGCGGCGAACCGAGTCGATCAACGCGAAAACCGGACTGTCGGCAGGCAGCAGGTTCGACAGCGGCAGACCGAGCAACAGGGTCGTGGCGGCATCGAAAAATTCTTCGGCGGCGAGGTTCGCATAACGCAAACCGCCGCGGTCGTCGACCACCAGAACCGGATCGGGCAGCGCAGCCAGCACGGCTTGCGCCTCGACAGCAACTTCGGCCGGGAAGCGCCGCGTGACGCTGCCGCGGGCTGCCATTTTCACGCTGCCTCCGCCAAGAGCGGAGCGTAGAACTCCGCGATCATCGTCTTCACCTGCGCCGGGTCGTCGCAGCGATTAACGGCGGCGCGGAACTCGGAAGAGCCGTAAAGGCCCTTTGAGTACCAGCCGATGTGCTTGCGGGCGATGCGGACGCCGACATTGACGCCGTAATGCGACAGCATGGCTTCGTAATGACCGAGGAGCGTATCGCGCTGTTGGGCCAGCGGCGGATCGGGCAAGCGCTGGCCGGTTTTAAGGAAGTGCATGACCTGGCGAAGGAACCACGGCTTCCCGTAAGCGCCCCGGCCGACCATGACGCCGT
>DATGLO010000652.1:0-2414 GCA_035294105.1 Allostellaceae bacterium | reverse complement strand
TTTGCGTCTCGCCGAGGAAGATTGAGCGGCGGCGGGCGAAGAGCACGGAGGAGATGCGCATGATCAAGACGCAAGGTCTCGTTCATTTCACCATTCCCGTGACCGATACGGCTCGCAGCCGCGATTTCTATTGCCGCGTGCTGGGCATGAAATTGCTGCGCGACACCGGCGAGCGCGGCATGGTGTTCCTCGATTCGGGCGGCGATTGCGTCATCCTCGCCAAGGTCGACAAGCCGATCTCGACCGCCGGCGCGGTCGATGTGCATCACTCGTTCCTCGTCGCGCATGAGGATTACGCGGCGGCACTCGCCGAGCTCCGGGCGGGCGGCGTCAAATTCCTCTATGACGAAGATCGCCGCGATGGCATCGTCGACGGCCCGCGCGCCTATTTCGAAGATCCCGACGGCAACGTGCTCGAAATCATCGATCTCACCCGCTATGCCGGGGCCGCGGCCGAATAAGGAGCCAAATCTATGCTGCACGCGAAGATCATTGCCGGCTTGCGCATCGCCGGAGCCGCAGCTCTCATTCTCGCCGGCGCGCCCATCGCGCAAGCGCAAAGCGGCAATTCCCAATGGGATCAAACCGTGGCCGCGGCGGCGAAGGAAGGCTCGGTCGTCGTCAATGTGCCGGCGGGCAACGCGCTGCACGATTTCCTGACCGCCGAGTGGCCGAAGTCGTTTCCGAAGATCACGCTGGTCATCAACGCGATCGACGAAGGGACGTGGATCGCCCGCGTGCGCATCGAGCGCCAGTCGGGCAAATACCTCTGGGACGCCGCGATGTCGGGCTCGGTGACGAGCTACACTATGACCAATGACGGCGACACGGTGCCGATCGTCCCCGACCTCATCCTGCCCGACGTCAAAGACCCGAAGACCTGGGGCGGCTGGGACCGCGTGATGTGGGACAAGCGGCATGCCTATGTCATGGCGACGCAGAATTTCCTGAAGATGCCGTTCTACAACACCAAGCTTTTGTCGCCCGACAAGGTCAAAGCCGAAGGCAGCAAGGTCTTCCTCGATCCGGTGCTCAAGGGCAAAGTGATCTGGAACGATCCGCTGATCCCCGGCTCGGGCGAGACCTTTCCGCTGGTGCTGCGCAAGGTGCTGGGCGATGACGGACTCAAGACCTTCATCACGCAGCAGGTCGTGTTCACCGCCAACATGATGGATCTCGTCGACCGGATGGCGCGCGGACAGTATGCGTTGTCCTTGGGCCCGAACATGGATTCGTTCCTCAAGCGCTACAAGGATGCCGGGCTCGATTTCGACATCCGGCCGCTCGGCAATTCGCCCGACCTGGGCGCCTATTCGAATTCGGGCGGCTCCAACCTCATCATCATGAAGGACGCGCCGCATCCGAACGCGGTGAAGGTGTTCGTGAACTGGATGCTGTCGAAGGACATCGCGGCGCGCATGGCCAAGGCGCAGAACCAGGATTCCAATCGCGTCGATATCCCATCGCAATTGCCGCCCGACGAGCAGCCCCTGCCGGGCGCCCACTATGTCGAGCCGCAGCGCGAATCTTCGGTTGCCGATCTCGCCGCCTCGCACGATCTCGTTAAGCAGATTCGCAGCGCGAAATAGCGCGCCTCAGACGGCGTCCACGTCGTGCACGAGATGCGGCGCGCCGTATTCGCGCAGCAAGGTCGCGGGATCGCGCACCGGCTTCGCGGCGCCTGGTCGCGCCTCGTGATAAGCCCCGAGATGGCGGGCATGGGCGATGATCGCGCGCCCGAAAGCGAGCCGCTCGCGTTCGTAGCCTGCGAGCGCGGCATCGAGATCGCCCTCATGCGCCGCCAACGCGGCCACCAGAGCGCGCGCGTCGAGCGCGGCCTTGCTCGTGCCGGCGGCGACATGGGGCCGCGCGACGAAAGCGGAATCGCCTAGAAGCGCCACGCGCCCGAAAACCATCTTCGGCGCCTCGAGATCGGTGATCGATTGCAAAAGCGGCTGCGCGGCGCGGTTGACGATCTCCCCGATGACCGGCGGCAACACGCGCCGCGCATCGGCTTTCATCGCCGCGACGAACTCGCTGCGGATGAGCGGCGGCGGAATTGTGAGCCCATGATACTTGCCGCTTGCGTCCGTGAAGAGCGCGCGCTGCTCCTCGAGCGAAGCCGGGCGATACCAGATGAAATAATAGCGGCGATGCCCCGGGCGCGGGTCGTTGTCGGCGCCGGGAACCGGCAGCGAGACCACCAGCTCGCGTTCCGGCATCGAAAAGGCGGCGCGCTCGAGCAGCAGCGCATGCGCCGCGGGCGGGAGATCTTTTTCGTCGATCATGCCGCGCCAGGCAATATAGCCGGCCGGCTCGGGCGCCGTAGCGGGCAGGAATTCCTTGCGCACGGTCGAATAGACGCCGTCGGCCGCGATCAGGAGATGGCCGTGCTCGCGGGTACCGTCGGCGAG
>DATGLO010000651.1:0-6547 GCA_035294105.1 Allostellaceae bacterium | reverse complement strand
GATAATTACCGCCGGTGAGCAGCGTGAATACGCCGCCTTTGATCCCGTAGAACGAGATCGAAATAACCATGATCCACATCAGCGCGTGGACGCGTACGCGGTTGGTCAAAAGCGCGGCGGTGATGAAGAAGAAGACGAACTCCTTCATGATCGCTTCCCACTTCAACCATGCGGTGTCGGGCACGAGCGAGTAGTAGGTGCTGATCGTGAAGAGGATGCCGAGGAGGGCAAGCAGCACCGTCGTCGCGTCCAGCGGGATGCGGCGGCGCTCGCTCACCAGCCAGCCGGCGATGCCGACGCTGCCGACGATCACGGCCCAGGGCAGCGCGTCGCCGATGCCCCACACCAGACGGTGCGGGCTCATGAACGAAATCCATGACCAAAGAAGCACGCCGAGGAAGGGCGTGATGAAGGCCGACGGCAGCAAGGCGATGATGAGGATCGTCAGCAGCAGCGAACGCACGGCATAAACCCCGGGAAAACCTCGGCCGGATGGACTTTTAGGCAATACCGGAAATTGATTAAGAGGGCGGTAATTCTCGGCCGCTGCCAACCCGCGATAAGCGGCGTCGGGCCAGCGATTAACGAATTCTTACCCATGGTCGTGGGATGAGAGGACGATGGCCGCATCGCCGCTCGTCTCGATCATCATCCCGGCGTTCAATGCGAGCGCGACGCTCGATCGCGCCCTCGCGTCGCTCGCGGCTCAAACCTACGCGAACTGGGAAGCGGTCATCGTCGACGATGCAAGCAGCGACGATACCGCCGTCGCGGCGGTGCGCCGGGGCGATCCGCGCTGCCGCGTCGTTCGCCGCGCCGCCCGCGGCGGCCCGGCGCGAGCGCGCAACGAGGCGATCGCTGCGGCCAAAGGCGATCTCGTCGCGTTTCTCGATGCAGACGACGAGTGGCTGCCGGAAAAGCTGACGCGTCAGGTCGCGGCCTTTGCCGCGCATCCGGCGGCCGCGCTCGTCGTCTGCGACATGCGCGCAATCCACGAGGATGGCAGCGAAGGCTCGTCGGTCTTCACGCGGCAATTGCCGACCGCGGGCACCGAAGCCTGGAAGGCGCTGCTCGCCTCATCCTTCATCGGCACTTCGGCAGCGTTGGCGCCGCGGCGGCTGATCGACGAGGTCGGCGGTTTCGATCCTGCGCTCGCGGTCGGCGAGGACCAGGATCTTTTCATCAAGCTCGCACGGCGCGGCGAAGTCGTCGTCGTGCCCGAGGCGCTCGCGATCTATCACTATCGCGGCGCGAGCTATTCCAGCGAGTACGCCCGCGATCAGGCGCGCATCGTCCTCGGCATGGTGCGGCGCCATCTCGATCAAGGCGCTTCCTGCCTCAGCCCCGCGGAGCGGCGGCGCATCCTGGCGCAGCGCTATGGCCGCCTCGGCCGCAATCTCATGGCCGCGGGCGCGCGCGGCCGCGGCGCGGCGCTGATCCTTCACGCGGCCTGCCTCGGCAGCATCACCGTCGAGAATCTGATGATGCTGCTGCGCGGGGTGGCGCGATGACCGCGCCGCTGACGAGCTCAGCGGCGCGCGCGATCTTCGTCGGGGGTCAGCGCGCTGAGCTGCAGCGCATGTACGCCGGCTGCGAGTTCTTCGGCGAGGATGCCATAGACGCGGCGCTGGCGCGCGACCCGGTTTTCGCCGGCAAAGGCGGTGGCGACGACCTCGACCCGGAAATGGGTCTCCTCGCCGTGTTGCGCGCCCGCATGGTGCCCGGCATGGAGATGCGAATCGTTATGGATCGCCAAACGCTCAGGCTTGAGCGCGGCGGTCAGTTTGTCGCGGATCCGGTCGGCGGTCGTCATCCTAAATCCCACCTCGAATGGGCCGCATCTCGCGCCAAAAAACCTCGCTGTCAAGCGCATTTAGCGGGTGTCCGGCGTGCTTGTGTTGGTTACGGACAGACCCCATACTCTGACCATGGCCCGTCCCCGTCTTTCGTGTGACGACGACCCGGCGCCGGTGCCGCCACGGCCCTGCGACCACCCGGGGTGTATGGGCAACGGCGACTTCCGGGCCCCACGCTCGCGCGCGGCCCTCGGCGATTTCTACTGGTTTTGCCTGGATCACGTGCGCGCCTACAACGCTTCGTGGAATTATTATGCTGGAATGAGCAGCGCCGATATCGAGGCGGCGATCCGACACGATACCGTCTGGCAGCGTCCGACCTGGCCTTTGGGGGCCCGGATCGGGCAATTGCACGGCGCCAAATGGCGCGGTTTCGGCCTTTTCGACCTCGACGAGGAAACCCCGGCCGCCCGTGCGCCGAAACGGCCGCGCTCGATGCAAGAGAAGGCGCTCGCCCTGTTCGATTTGACGCTGCCGCTCACTTTGGCCGGGCTCAAGATGCGCTATAAAGAGCTGGTGAAGCTCCATCACCCCGACGTGCATGGCGGCGACAAAGAGGCCGAGGAACGGCTCAAGGAAATCAACCTCGCTTATTCCACCCTGAAAGCCAGCTATTTTCCCAGCTGATTAGCCCCGAGCCCGAAAACGAAAAGACGATAAATTATGCCCGAAACCGCGTCTGCCCAGACCGTATCTCCCAATGACATGCCGACCGGCATGCCCGACATCACGGTGTCGGTGCGCCAGACCTTCGGCATCGACAGCGAATTGCAAGTCCCGGCCTTCTCGAAGAGCTGCGACTACGTACCCGATATCGACGAAGCTTATCGCTTCGATCGCGACACGACGCTCGCGATCCTCGCCGGCTTCGCCCACAACCGCCGCGTCATGATTCAAGGCTATCACGGCACCGGCAAGTCGACGCATATCGAGCAGGTTGCGGCGCGGCTCAACTGGCCCTGCATCCGCATCAATCTCGACAGCCATATCAGCCGCATCGATTTGATCGGCAAGGATGCGATCGTGCTGCGCGACGGCATGCAGGTGACCGAGTTCCGCGAGGGGCTCCTGCCTTGGGCTTTGCAGCATCCGACGGCGCTGGTGTTCGACGAATACGACGCCGGCCGTCCCGATGTGATGTTCGTCATTCAGCGCGTCCTCGAGGTCGAAGGCAAGCTGACCTTGCTCGACCAGAACAAGGTGATCCGGCCGCATAAGGCGTTCCGCCTGTTCTCGACGACGAACACGGTCGGCCTCGGCGACACCACCGGCCTCTATCACGGCACGCAACAGATCAACCAAGGGCAGATGGACCGCTGGAACATCGTCGCGACGCTCAACTACCTGCCGCATGATGCCGAGGTCGAGATCGTCCTCGCCAAGGCGCCGAGCTTCGACAATGACGAAGGCCGCAAGACCATAAGCGCGATGGTCGCACTTGCCGACCTGACGCGCTCGGGCTTCATGAACGGCGATATCTCGACGGTGATGTCGCCGCGCACCGTCATCACCTGGGCCGAGAATTCGCGCATCTTCGGCGATCTCGCTTTTGCGTTCAGGGTCACCTTCCTCAACAAATGCGACGAGGTCGAGCGCGCGACCGTCGCCGAATACTACCAGCGCTGCTTCGGCACCGAGCTGAAGGAGACCGGGGTGCGCACCGCCTCGGCCTGAGCACGATGGCCGACGCCGAATCCCCCACCGAAGCCTTCAAGCGGGCCACCGCCGCGACGGTGCGTGCGATCGCGGAGCGCGACGACGTGACTGTCAGCTATGGCGCCGAGCCGCCGGGTGCGGCCGGCGCGCGGCTGCGCCTGCCTTTGCCGGCGCGCGATCTGACCGACGCCGAAGCGGGACCGGTGCGCGGCGCCGCCGATGCCATGGCGCTGAAGCTGCGCTATCACGACACCGCGCTCCATGCGAAGCGCGCGCCCGCGGGCGAGACCGCGCGTGCGATCTTCGAAGGCGTCGAGCAAGCGCGCGTCGAAGCGCTCGGCACGCGCCGCATGGCGGGCGTCGCCGCCAATCTCTCGGCGATGCTCGAAGAACGCTATCGCCGTCAAGGCTACGAGCATATGACCGAGCGCAGCGACACGACCTTGGTCGAGGCGATCCGCTTGCTCGCGCGCGAGGCGCTTACCCAAATGCCGCCGCCGCGCGCGGCGAAAAAGGTCGTCGATCTCTGGCGGCCGGTGATCGAGGGCCGCATCGCGCGCGACCTCAACGAGCTCAACAAGCTGATCGAAGATCAGGACGCTTATGCGACGGTGACGCGGCAATTGCTGCAAGACCTCGATATGGATTTGGGCGAGTCCGAAGAGGGCGAGCAGAGCGAGAATTCCGAAGGCGAGAGCGAGAACGCCGAAGAGAACGAAGGCCAGAGCGAAGGCGGCGAGGGCAAAGCGTCGGGCTCCGAAGGCTCGCTCGAAGGCGGGGTGCCCGAGCAGGATAAGGACGGCGACGACGAAGGCGGCGCCGAGGAAGTGGCGGGCGAGATGATGCCCGGCACCGGCGACGAGGATCCGGGGCGGCCCGGCCGGCCGGGCGTGCTGCCGCGGCGGCAGGGGCTCAACGACGATCCCGCCATCTATCGCGCCTTCACGGCGGAATTCGACGAGGTGGTCGAGGCCGAGCAATTGTGCGACGCCGACGAGCTGACGCGCCTCCGCAGCCTCCTCGACCAGCAGCTCGCGCATCTGCAAAGCATCATCAGCCGCCTCGCCAACCGGCTGCAGCGGCGCTTGCTGGCCAAGCAAGCGCGCGCCTGGGAATTCGATCTCGACGAAGGCATTCTCGATACCGCGCGGCTTGCCCGCGTCGTGACCAGCCCGACCTATCCGCTCTCCTACAAGCGCGAAAAAGAAACCGAATTTCGCGACACCGTCGTCACCTTGCTGATCGATAATTCCGGCTCGATGCGCGGCCGGCCGATTACGGTCGCAGCGATGAGCGCCGATATCCTTGCGCGCACGCTCGAGCGTTGCGGCGTTAAAGTCGAGATCCTCGGCTTCACGACCCGCGCCTGGAAAGGCGGCCAATCGCGCGAGCGCTGGATCGCCGCCGGTAAGCCCGCCAACCCCGGCCGGCTCAACGATCTGCGCCACATCGTCTATAAGAACGCCGACGCGCCGTGGCGCCGCGCGCGCAAGAGCCTCGGCCTGATGCTGCGCGAAGGCATCCTCAAAGAGAATATCGACGGCGAGGCGCTGATCTGGGCACATACGCGGCTTCTGGCGCGCAGCGAGCAGCGCCGCATCCTGATGGTGATCTCCGACGGCGCACCGGTCGACGATTCGACGCTCTCGGTCAATCCGGGCAATTATCTCGAGCGCCATCTTCGCGAGGTGATCGCCGAGATCGAGCGCAACTCGCCGGTGAAGCTCGTCGCCATCGGCATCGGCCACGACGTGACGCGCTACTATCGGCGTGCGGTCACGATCGTCGATGCCGAGCAATTGGGCGGCGCGATGCTCGACAAGCTTGCCGAACTCTTCGAGGAAGACGGCGAGCCGGCCATGGCGACGCAGCTCCGCCGCCGCGCTTCGTAAGCGGGTCGCAAATCGTCGTTAACGCCGCGCTTTCAACGACGATTGGTATCGGTGGAATGGCAGCACTTAGCTAAAATCCAACCGTTCGCGCTTCATTAATTAAATCCCGCTACGGAAATCGATCGCGCAGATCTGTCATTGGCGCGCGAAAGGAAGATTTATGGCCGTCGCCTATGCCGAGCCGGCCGCGCCGATCGTCGCCGCGACGGTCGACCGGCCTCATGGAATGCAGGCACGCGAGATCGCGATTCTGTGCCGGCTCGCGCGCGAAGAGAAATGCCGCTCGATCCTCGAGGTTGGCATGGCCAACGGCTCGAGCACGGTCGCGCTGTTGCAGACACTCGAGGAGAACGGCGGCGGCACCGTCACCTCGATCGATCCGTTCCAGAACCGCGACGAAAACGGCGTTACCTATGCGATCGGCGGCCAGGGCATGCGCAACGTCGCCGCGTCGGGTTTGGCGCATCGTCATCGGCTGATGGAGGCCTATGACTATATCGCGCTGCCGCAGCTCCTCGGCGAAGGCGCGCGCTTCGATATGATCTTCATCGACGGCTATCACTCCTTCGACTACACCTTCCTCGATTTCTTCTATGCCGACCTGTTGCTGAAAGAGGGCGGCGTCTGCGCCTTTCACGACACCGGCTGGCCGACGGTCTACAAGGTCACCGACTTCCTGATGAAGAACAAGGAGTACGCGGTCGTGGGGCCGCGGCCGTCGCGTCTTCTCGGCCATGCCGCATGGCGCGGGCTGCGCCGCGGCTGGCACATGATCTCGGGCCGAGATGCCGAGATGCGCGAGCGCCGCACCCATTGGGGCAGCGTCGCGGCGTTCCGCAAGCTGCGTTCGTCCGTGTGCGCCGAGACGAAACTGGTGAACTTCTAGGCGGCGGAGCGCGTCCCTTGTTCTTCCGTTGGCGCCGCGCCGCGCAAGTCTGGCAAGCCAAGCCCGATTTTGCGCGCATCCTCAAAACGCCGCCGATCGAGGGGCGCGATGACGGTGCGATCGTCTTCTCCCAGCTTCAGCATCGCGACGTGGTGGCTTATCTGGTCGCGGCAAAGTCCTTCGCGCATTACACCGGCTACGGCCGCTTCGTGCTGCTTGACGACGGCTCGTTGACCGCCGAGGATCGCGCGCTCTTG
>DATGLO010000650.1:0-8648 GCA_035294105.1 Allostellaceae bacterium | reverse complement strand
GAGCTGGTGGAGCGTGCGATGGCCAACGGCGCGGTCGGCACCTTGCGCAAGCCGCTCGCAATATCGCAACTGCTGCAGACCATCGAGTCGCTATCGGCCGCGGCGTAACCCGCCGGGCGCAACCCCGCGAAGCCGACAATTTTAGGCGATTGCGCGACGACGCGGCGACGAAGTGGCGCGCCCGGAGAGAGTCGAACTCCCAACCCCCAGATTCGTAGTCTGGTGCTCTATCCAGTTGAGCTACGGGCGCTTTGCGCCGCCGTCAAAGCGGAGCGAACCTAGCCGCAAGGCTCCGTTATGGCAAGCCGGAGCGACTCGCGGCGCCGCGAAAGCGGCTTGTCGCTGCGGGCGCCTTTCCTTAAGATAAACGTTAGCGTACAATCGCTTCGACTGGGGTTTGCGCCGCATGAACCGGCGTGTGTTACGGGGGTAGCCTGCAAAACCGATGTCGTTTGTGGGCAGCAATAACAAAATGACACGAGGGTGGCTGTTCCGCATGCGGTGTTCGCGCTCAACCTGCCTGGCGCTCTTCGCGGCGCTTGCACTTTCCGGCTGCTCATACACCAACAACCTGCTCGATTGGGCCACCGGCACGACCCAGCCGACGAACCAAGGAACTCCGGCGAACGCCAGCATTCCGATCGCGCCGTCGGCCGCCGAGAGCAATCCGCAGCCGACCATCAGCGCGACGCCGCTGCCGGGATCGGCCGGCGGGCCGCCGAGTTTTGCGAGCGCCAGCAGCAACACCTTCGTCGGACTCAAGGTGCAATCGTTGCGATCCGAGCTCGGCCAATTGCAGGGCAATATCGCGCGCGATCAGGGCCAGCTCGCGAGCATACGCCAGAGCCTCGCCGGCACGTCGCAGAGCTATTTCACCACCATCGCCGCGATCAATTCGCGGCTACAGGCGGGCACGACTCCGGGCAATCCGCAGCTCGTCGCGCAATGGGGTCAGGCGCAATCGACGCTCGATCGCCTCGACAGCAGCGTCGCGCAGTTGAACTCGTTGTCGAACCAGGTCGCCGGCGATTCTTCCTACGGCAATTACCTGCTCAACGAAGTGCGCTCGGCCTATACGCTGCAAGGCGGCGTCGAGGCGGACCGCGATGCCTTGAAACAGATCGAAACCCAGACGACCGCGGCGCTGGCTCAGGTCGATCAGCTCCTCAATAGCCTGAGCGACGAGATCACGCGCCAGAGCGGCTATGTCGCGGGCGAGCGCAACAATCTCGTGACTCTCGCCCTCGCCATCCAGAACGGCCAACTCTACGGTCCGAGCCTCGCCAACAGGCAATTTGCATCGACCGGTCCGGCCGTCGCCGCAACGCCCGCGCCGCGTCCGCGCGCTGCGGCGCCCGCGCCGAGCCGCAGCAGCGCCGCGCCCGCGGCGGCCTCCACCAGCGGCCAGCCGCTGGTCGTCATCCGCTTCGATCAGCCGAATGTCGATTACGAGCAGCCGCTCTACACCGCGGTGAGCCGCGCTCTCGAGCGCAAGCCGAGTGCGACCTTCACCATTCAGGCGGTGGCGCCCAATGCCGGCTCGGCGGCGGATGTCGCGGTCAACACCAACGCATCGCGGCAGAACGCCGAGAACGTCCTGCGCTCGCTGACCAATATGGGATTGCCCGCCGATCGCGTTTCGCTCTCGGCGACGATGAGCCCGGACGTTCAGAGCAACGAGGTCCGGGTTTACGTCCGCTAGGATGGCTGCGCCCGAAGCGCCCGCCCCCGCGCCGATCGCCAAGACCTTCCCGGTCGGCTGGGACGAGTTGCACCGCCACGCGCGTGCCCTCGCTTGGCGGCTGCTCGATCTCCGGCCCTGGCACGGCATCGTCGCCGTCACGCGCGGCGGGCTCGTTCCCGCCGCCATCGTCGCGCGCGAGCTCGATATCCGCCTCGTCGATACGATCTGCATCGCGAGCTACGACGATCGCCAGCAAGGCACGATCCAGGTGCTGAAATCGGTCGCCGGCGATGGCGCCGGCTGGCTGATCGTCGACGACCTCGTCGATACCGGCCGCACCGCGCGAGTCGTGCGCGACATGCTGCCCAAGGCGCATTTCGCGACCGTCTATGCGAAGCCGGCCGGCCGGCCGCTGGTCGATACCTTCATCACCGAGGTCAGCCAGGACACCTGGATTCTGTTCCCATGGGACATCGACCTGCAATTCGCGCCGCCGATCGCCAACCGGCCAAAATGAAGCGCGCGCAATGAAGCGTTTTCTTGCCGCCGTTTTCGCCGCCGCCTGGCTCTTCGCCAGCGCCGCGAGCGCGCAGCAAGCAGCGTCGCCGCCGCACGACAAACGCGATATGGTCGCCGCCGCCAACCCGCTCGCCGCGCAAGCGGGGCGCGCGATCTTGCGCCAAGGCGGCAGCGCCGTCGACGCGGCGATCGCCACGCAATTGGTGCTGAATCTCGTCGAGCCCGAATCGTCGGGTATCGGCGGCGGCGCCTTCCTTGTCTATTTCGCGGCGAAGGATCGTCGCGTCGCCACTTTCGACGGCCGCGAGACCGCGCCCGCGGCGGCGAAAGGCGACCGCTTCATCGGACCCGACGGCAAGCCGATGAATTATTTCCAGGCGCTCGTCGGCGGCCGCTCGGTCGGCGTCCCGGGCGTCTTGCGCATGCTGCAATTGGCACATCGCCGCTACGGCAAGCTGCCCTGGGCCACGCTCTTCCAGCCGGCGATCAAGCTGGCGAGCGAGGGCTTCCCGATCTCGGAAAAGCTTTATGGCGAGCTCGCGCGCGACAAGCTCTTCCCGAAGGACGGCGCCGCGCGCGCCTATTTCTACCAGGCAGACGGTTCGCCCAAACCCGCCGGCAGCATCCTCAAGAATCCCGCCCTTGCCGCGACCTTGAAGACGATCGCTGCCGATGGCGCCGATGCTTTCTATAAGGGCGCGATCGCGAGCGATATCGTCGCGACCGCCGATCACGCCTGGGTCAATCCCAGCGACCTCACCACGACGGACATCGCCGATTATCGCGCGATCGAGCGGGCGCCGGTCTGCGGCGTCTATCGCGCCTATCGCCTCTGCGGCATGGGCCCGCCGAGCTCGGGCGGGGTTGCGGTGCTGGAAATCCTCGGCCTGTTGCAGCCTTTCGACTTGAAGGACCAGGTGAACACGCCCGAGGCGTGGAATCTGTTCGCGCAGGCCAGCCGGCTCGCTTATGCCGATCGCGACCGCTATGTCGGCGATCCCGCCTTCGTTCATGTGCCGATCGGCGGCATGCTGAACCGCGCTTATCTCGCGGCGCGCGCAAAGCTGATCGATCCGACGCATTTCGTCGCCGGCGTGGTGCCGCCGGGCGAGCCGCCGGGCCTGCACGCCGATAATTGGGGCCGCGATCGGACGCCGGAATTCCCTTCGACCAGCAACATGGCGATCATCGACAAGGACGGCAACGCGCTCGCCATGACGACGACCATCGAATTCGCCTTCGGCTCGCATCTGATGGTCGATGGCTTCCTGCTCAACAACGAATTGACCGATTTCTCCTACGTGCCCGAAGAGGGCGGCAAGCCGGTCGCCAACCGCGTCGAAGGCGGCAAGCGGCCGCGCAGCTCGATGGCGCCGACGCTTGTCTTCGACAAGAACGGCAAGCTCGTGATGAGCGTCGGCTCGGCCGGCGGCGCCGCGATCATCACCGATGTGGCAAAGACCCTCGTCGCGACGCTCGACTGGAACATGCCGATGCAGCAGGCGATGGATTTGCCGAATGTCAGCAACCGCAACGGCGCCACCGATGTCGAAGCGGTGCCGAGCGCCGACGCCCTCGCCGCGGCGCTCAAAGCCGAGGGCCACGACGTCCATCGCCCGGGCCGCGCCAGCGGGCTTTCGGGCATTCGCGTGACCCCGCAAGGCTTCGAAGGCGCCGCCGACGACCGGCGCGCGGGTACCGCCTTGGGCGATTGATTTCAGTGCTCGTTGACGTAAAGCACGGGCGATGAGCGATCGTCCGACCATCCGGCTGTTGCCCGGCCACGACAAGCGCGCCGCCTCGGGCCATCCCTGGATCTATTCCAACGAGATCGCGATGGATGCCGCAACGAAGGCGCTGCCGCCGGGCAGCCTCGTTGCCGTGGCGACGGCCAACGGCAAGAGCCTCGGCGTCGCCACCTTCAACCCGCATACGCTGATCGCGTCGCGGTTCCTTCATCGCGACGCCGCGACGCGCATCGATGCCGATTTTTTCGTGACACGGCTGGAGCGCGCGCTCGCGCTTCGCCATCGCCTTTATTCCGAGCCCTTTTACCGGCTGATCCATGCCGAGGCCGATGGCCTTCCGGGCGTGATCCTCGATCGTTTCGGCGATGTGCTGAGCTGCCAGATCAACACCGCGGGCATGGCGTTGCTGGAAGCCGACTTTCTCGCCGCCTGCCGGCAGGTACTGGCGCCGCGCGCGATCGTGTTGCGCAACGACACCGCGGCGCGCGGTCTCGAAGGACTCGAAGGCGAAGACCGCCTCGCTTTCGGCGCGCTCGGCGGCGCGGTCGAGATCAGCGAGAACGGCGCGCGCTTCGTTATCGATCCGCTCGGCGGGCAGAAGACCGGCTGGTTCTACGACCAGCGCGAGAACCGGCGCCTCGCCAGCCAGTTCGCCAAAGGCGCGCGGGTGCTCGATCTTTATTGCTTCGGCGGCGGCTTCGGCATCCTCGCGGCGCTCTGCGGCGCCGATCAGGTGCTCGCGGTCGATAGCTCGAAAAACGCGCTCGATCTCGCCGCACAATCGGCCGAGCGCAACGGCGTCGCCGCGCGCTGTCGTTTTGCGAAGGGCGATGCGTTCGACGAGCTCGAGCGACTCCATGGGCAAGGCGAGCGCTTCGATCTCGTCATCGCCGATCCGCCGGCCTTCGCGCGCTCGAAGAAGGATTTGGGGCCGGCGCTACGCGGTTACCGCAAGCTCGCCCGGCTTGCGTCGTCGCTCGTTGCCAAGGGCGGCGCGCTTTTCATCGCCTCGTGCTCGCATCACGTCGAGACCCAATCTTTCGCCGAGGCGGTGCGCCGCGGCCTCGCCGATGCGCAGCGCGAGGGACGCATCGTCGCGACCACCGGCGCCGGCGGCGATCACCCCGTCCATCCTTTCCTGCCGGAAAGCGCCTATCTCAAAGCGCAGATGCTGGCGCTCGATTAGCCCGCCCGCGGCAAGCTCAAGCGGAAGATCGTGCCCGCGCCCGTCGTCTCGTCGAGCGCGATGTCGCCGCCATGCGCGCGCATCACCTCGCGCGCGATCGCGAGGCCGAGTCCCGTGCCGCCCGGCCGCGCCGAACCGGCAAAGGGCCGGAAGAGATTCTCGCGCGCCTTGGGCGGCAGGCCCGGCCCGTCATCCGCCACCTCGATGAGCAGCGTCGATTCGCTTTCCGCGGCGCGCAAGGTGAGCCGGCGCGCGCCCGCTTGGGCCGCGTTCTGCGCGAGGTTGTGCAGCACGCGGTAGAGCTGGTCGCGATCGGCGGCGGCGATGATCGATGGCGCGATGCGATTGTCGATCGCGAAGCGATCGGCGCTGTCGCGGAATTCGATTTCGGCGATCTCTTCGGCAAGACCGGCAAGGGCGAAGCGGCTGCGCTTCAACGGCGGCGCGCCTTCGCGCGTATAGTCGAGCGTGCCCGTGGTCAGCGCCACCGCGCGATCGATCGCCGCGGCAAGGCCGGGCGCGACGCGGCGCAGCTCGGGCGCCGGGCTCGCGGCAATGCCGTCGGCCAGAAGCCGCATGGTCGCGAGGATGTTCTTGAGATCGTGATTGATCTTGGTGACGGCGGCGCCGAGCGCGGCGAGCCGCTCTTTCTGGTTGAGCGCCTGGCGCACGGTCTCTTGCATCACCGCGAGCTCGCGCTCGGCCTGGCCGAGCTCGTCGCTGCGCTTGGCCGGTTTGATGACGCGCGTCGCATCCGACGGGTCTTCGCGAAACTTGATCATGCCTTGCGTCAGGCGCCGCATCGGGGTCACCAGCAGCCATTGCAGGCTGACATAGACGAGCGCCCCGGTAACGAGCGAGATCACCAGCGACACGCCGAACAGCTCGCGCGCGAACGCCCACATCTCGGCGCGCAGCGGCTTTTCGTCGAGCAGCACCTCGACCGCGACGCCCGGCTCTTTCGGCGACACGTCCATGACCCTGAGGATGCGGTTGTCGGTGCGCGCCAAGGCCATCACCGCATCGCGGATCAACGTGAACATGCCGACGCCGCGCAGATCGAAGGTCGCGTTCGGCGTCGGCGGCATTTCCGGATCGATCATGAGGGTCGCATCTTCCTCATGGACGGCGATCCCATGCGCGCCGACATTGGCAAGGAGCTGGTCGGCCAAGGCCTGGCTGACGCTGTTGCCGGGGGTGGCTTCGAGCGCGAAAACCGCGAGCCGCGCGGCATCGATCCGCTCTTCGAGGTAAGCGAGCCGGTCCCGCGCCACCGACGGCACGAAGATCAGGACTTCCGCGAGCATGACGAAGACGGCGGTCAATACCAGCAGCCGGGCCGACAGCCCGGTTGCGAGGCGGTTAAACAAGAGCTTGATGCTCATGGCCTTTTCGGGGCTTTTTCGGCGCGGCGTTGACTTGCCTTGCGCATACTTCTATACACCGCGCTTATTCCAGTAAAGAAGGGCCCTTCACGTGAAGCGCACCTACCAGCCGAGCAAACTCGTTCGCAAGCGCCGCCACGGCTTCCGCGCGCGCATGGCGACGGTTGGCGGTCGCCGCGTGCTGTCCAGCCGCCGCGCCAAAGGCCGCAAGCGGCTGAGCGCCTAAGGACTTTTACGGCTTGCATCGATGGCCGCGGTCGCGCGTCTCAAGCGCCGGCCTGAATTTTTGGCTGTCGCGGCGAGCCGTCGTAGATGGGTTGCGCCCGGCCTGATTTTACAAGCCGCCCGCCGCCCGGAGGATTCGGTTTTGCCTCTCGCGCCGCGCATCGGCTTTACCGCGAGCCGCAAGGTCGGCATGGCTGTCGAGCGCAATCGCGCCCGGCGCCGCCTCAGGGCGGCCGCCGAGCGCGTGCTGCCGACCCATGGCGAGCCCGGCTTCGACTATGTGGCGATCGCGCGCCGCGAGACGATCACGCGGGCCTTCGCCGATCTTGTCGCGGATTTCACGACGGCGATGGACCGGCTGAACGCGAAAGCACGGCAGCGTCCCCTCTCCCCTCGGGGAGAGGGTTAGGACGAGGAGGCTTTTCGTGGCCGCTCATCCTCATCGCCCTCGCTTGGCACTCCGTGCCGACCTCTCCCCGGCGGGGAGAAGTTTGGCTGTCACGCTTATCGGCGATCTGCTCCGCGGGCTTATCGGCGCCTATCAGCTGCTGATCTCGCCGCTGCTGCTGCCGTCCTGCCGCTTCGAGCCGAGCTGCTCGCATTACGCGCAGGAGGCGATCGCCGAGCACGGCGCGCTGCGCGGCATCGTTCTGGCGCTGAAGCGCCTTTCGCGTTGCCATCCCTGGGGCGGCAGCGGCTACGACCCCGTGCCGCCGCATTCGGATCATTGATCGATGGACCAGCAAAAAAATCTCATTCTCGCGATCGTCGTCTCTTGCGCGATCCTGTTCGGCTTCCAGTATTTCCTCGCGCCCAAAGCGCCGCCGCCGCAACAGCAAACGACGGCACAGACGACGCAAAGCCGCGCGCCCGCCTCGCCGACCGCGCCCGCCGCACCGGCAACGCCGGCGGCAACCCCGACGGCGCCCGAGAGCACAAGCGGGACCACGGCCGCAACGACGGCGAGCCCCGCCGCGCGCGAGCAAATCCTCGCCCGGACGCCGCGCGTCGCGATCGACACGCCGCGGCTCAAAGGCTCGATCAATCTTGTCGGCGCCAAGCTCGACGATCTGACATTGCTCGATTACCGCGAGAATCCGGATCCGAGCAGCCCGCAAATCGTGCTCCTCGCGCCGGACGGCACGACGACGCCCTATTTCGCGGAATTCGGCTGGGTGCCGAGCGACCCGAAGGTCAAAGTTCCGGATACCGATACGCAATGGACCAGCTCGGGCGGCGCGCTGACGCCCGATCATCCGATCGACCTAACCTGGGATAACGGCGCGGGTTTGCGCTTCACGCGCCACTATACGGTCGACGACGATTACATGTTCACGGTGACGCAGACCGTGACCAACACGGGCGATACGAAAGTCGCGCTCTATCCCTATGCGCTCGACGCGCGCAAAGGCGAAGTGCCGGTGTCTCCCACTTATCTTTATAAAGTCGGCCCGATCGGCGTGTTCGACGGCTCGCTCGACAATTACAAATATACCGACATGAAGCCCGACGGACCGAAATTCCAGTCGACCGGCGGCTGGATCGGCTTCACGGACAAATATTGGCTGACGGCGCTGATCCCGGATCAGCATGAAAAGCTCGCCGCAAACTTCCACCATGTGACGCAGGGCGGGACCGACGTCTATCAGGTAGACTACCGCGGTGACGAGCGCGACATCGCGCCCGGCGCCAGCGCCACCATAAGCGATCGCTTCTTCGCGGGGGCCAAAAAGCTGGCGCTGCTCGACCATTACGGCGACGTGCTCGGGATTCCGCACTTCGACAAGGCGATCGATTTCGGCTGGCTCTATTTCCTCGCCAAGCCGATCTTCATGTTGCTCGATTTCTTCTACGCGCATATCGGCAATTTCGGGCTGTCGATCATGCTGCTGACCGTGCTG
>DATGLO010000649.1:0-2689 GCA_035294105.1 Allostellaceae bacterium | reverse complement strand
CGAGCGCAACCGCCAAGACGGTGGCGGCGATCGGCGCGCGCAAAGCGAAGGCCGGCAGCGTGCGGCCGGACGCGGGCTCGGGCCGCATCGGCCCGCCATCCGCAAAACGCGTGCCGACATAGATCAGTAAAAGGATGATCGCCGAGAAGAAGCCCCAACCGTAGATGATGTGATCGGCTTCGACCGCGGTTACATCGTCGGTGAGATGCGCGAGATAGATGATGCCCCAGGCGCGAATGCCGTTGGCGAGGATCGGGATGCTCACCGCGAGGGCGAGAAAGGCGATGCGACGCCGCCAGCTGCGATAGACGACCATGGCGAAGAAAGCGGCGAAAGCGATCGAGGCGATGAGGAAACGGAGGCCGGCGCAGGCCTCGGCGACGATGAAATCGCCCTCGGGTATCGAGATCACGATGCCGTCGGAGAACGTCGGCACGTGAAAGACGCCGAGCAGCCAGACGATGAAATGGGCGGTGATATCCTGCAGCGACGGGACGAGGAACTCGCCGCTCGGCACGAGCAGATAGAGATAAAGGAACGGGCCGAGCAGTAGGCGATAGAGCCGCCAGCCAAGCACGCCGCAGAGCGTCACCTGCACCATCGTCATCAGCAGAAATTGCTGGCCTTCGAGGACACCGAGCACCGCGGCGAGCAGCCAGGCGAGCGACAACAACGGCAGCACCAAGAGAACGCGAAAATCCGGCGCCGGGACGACGCCGGCGATCACGCCGCGGCGCTCCCAAATCAGATAGCCGGCAACCGGCAGCACGAGGAAGCAGTGGCTGAAGGCGGTCGAGCCGAGCCAGACGCGATAGGCGCCGACGATTTCCTGCCAGAAGAAATAGCCGAGCGTCAGCGCCGCGAGCGCCAGCACCCCGCCTAAGACGCCCCAGCTTTGCCGGCCGTCTTGCGGACCGTGGCTGAGAGAGAGGGTCGAAACGGTCATGATGCGTGCGCGAAGATCGGCCGCGGTTCGGCCATCAGTTGATCGAGCACGCGCAGCGAAGCCGACCAGCCGTAATCGGCAACGATACGCTCGCGCGCCCGCGCGCCAAGCGCCGCCATCTCGCCTCTGAAAAGCTTGGCGATGGCGTTGGCGAATTGCTGCGCGTTGCTGGCGGCCAGCACCTCGGCGCCGAGTTTGAGATTGAGGCCTTCAAGCGCTTCGGGCGTGGCGATGACCGGCTTCGCCATCGCCATGGCTTCGAGAACCTTGTTCTGAATGCCGCGGGCGATCTGCAAGGGCGCCACCACCGCGTCGGCATGAGCGATGTAGGGGCGGATGTCGGGCACGCGGCCGGTGACATGGACATCGCTCGAAGCGAGCCGGCGCAGGCGCCGCACCGGATGTGCGCCGACGATCCAAAAATCGAAGGCCGGAAAGCGATGGCGCAGCGCCGTCATCACCTCGGCGACGAACCAGCGCGCCGCCTCGACATTGGGCCAGTAATCCATGGCGCCGGTAAAGGCGATCGCCTTGCGCCCGGCGGGATAAGGGTTGGGTCCCGCCTTCGCCGGATCGAAGAAATCGTAATCGACGCCGTTGCGCATCGGCAGAACGCGCGCGGTCGAGCGACCGGTGCGCTTCAAGAAGAGCGACGCTTCCGGCGCCGACGCGAAGAGCGTGTAGTCGAAGCTGTTCGCCGCCGCGATTTCGACGGCGCGTAGCTTCCGCGCCTCGCGGCGGTAGATCGCCTTCATCGGCCAGGGGCGCTTGTCGGCGTATTGGTGCCATTTCTCGGAATCGACGTCGACCATGTCGATGACCCGCGTCTCGATCCGGCAGCCGTCGAGGTAAGGTGCCATCGACGAGCAGAACACAAACGCCTCGGTCGGCCGCCAGCGTGCGAAGGTCTCGGCGATCCAGCGCATCAAGCGCTCGTCGCGGAAATAGGCAATGCTCATCGCTTCGCCGCGGCGCAGCGCCGCGAGGCTCTTCATCCGCCGAAACAGCGGATGGATCGGCAGGCAGGCGATGCTCGCGCAATGCTTCTCGAGCTCGGCGATGTGCCGCGCATCGGCGGGGTCGTCGTAGAAGCAGCCGAGATGCACGCGATGCCGCTCGGCCAGATGGCGTAAAATGTGCCACGACCGGATCTTGTCGCCCTTTTCGGGCGGGTACGGCATGCGATGAGCAAGAAACAAAAGATCGGCCATCGCGAGAAAACACCGGAATCGGGACACGGCGCCTCGCGCGGGTCGAGGCCCGAAATTATCGCCCGGAGTGTCTAAAGAGATTGCTAAGGACTGGGCCTAAGCCCCGGTCGGACCTAGAAAAACCCGGTCCATGCGATCCCAAGCGAAATCGGTTAACAAGCGGCGCAAGCGGCCTTCCATGGCGCCGAGATTGAGATAGTGCCGCAGCCGCGATTTGGCGCCGAGCCCGGCGACGCGCGGCTGGTCGGGATCGATCTCCCAGGGATGCATGTAGAAGATGCCGGGGCTTTTATCCGCGGCATGAACGCGCCGCAGATTGGCGCGCGAGAGCCAATACGGCAGCAGGCGGAAATAGCCGCCGCCGGCGCAAGGCAGGTTGCGACCGAAGCGGCGCACCGTGGTGAGCGGAATCTCGATCAGCTTGCCGGCGCGCGGATGGAACGGCGTCCGCGGCGCATCGGGCATGCCGTAGAGATCGTGCCGGATCGGGTAGATGCTCGAGCTGTAGGCGTAGCCCTCTTCCTCGAGCACG
>DATGLO010000648.1:0-5015 GCA_035294105.1 Allostellaceae bacterium | reverse complement strand
GCGCCTGCCGTGTATTTGCGGGGGACCGATATCATGGCAGGCGCAGCGCTGAAGCTTCGCAAGAGCGACGACGTATTCGATGTGCGCCGTCAGGAACGCGCGCTGACACTGGTGCCGCCGGTCGGCGACCGGACGGCATTGATCGAATGGGCGCGCGAAGTGACGGCGACCGCAAATCATCGCGTCGCCGAGCTCGAGCGGCGGCTGGCGCATCTCGAGACCCTCATCGGCAACGACGAATTGACCGGGCTGCTCAACCGGCGCGGCTTCCTCAGCGTCTTCGCGCGCGCCAACGCAGCCGCTAAGCGCGGCGGACCGGGCGGCGTCGTCGCCGTTTGCGATCTCGACGGCTTCAAAAAGGTCAACGACGCGCTGGGCCACGCCGAGGGCGACGAGCTCCTGCGCCGGATAGGCGCCGTCTTCCGCCGCAAGATCCGCAAAATGGATGCGGCCGGCCGCCTCGGCGGGGACGAATTCGCATTGATGCTGGTCGGCGTTTCCGCGGCGGCGGCGCGGCGCAAATGCCAGTGGCTCGAGCGTGTGATCGGAACGATCGGCATCGGCGCGAGCTTTGGCCTCGCCACCTTCGACGGCGAGGAGAGCGAAGATGCGGTCCTCCACCGCGCCGACATGGCGATGTACGAAGCCAAGCGCCGCAACGCCGCGGCACCGGCCGAACGCGAGCAGGCTTAGCCTTTTTTCTCCGGCGGCAGCGCCAAGCGGATGTGCAACTCGCGCAACCGCTCGGTCGGAACCTCGGCAGGCGCCTGCATCAACAGATCCTGCGCCTGCTGATTCATCGGGAAGGCGACGACCTCGCGGATATTCGGCGTATCCGCCAGCAGCATGACGATGCGATCGATGCCCGGGGCCGAGCCGCCATGCGGCGGCGCGCCGTATTTGAAGGCGTTGAGCATGCCGCCGAATCGCGCCTCGACCTCTTCCGCCTTGTAGCCCGCGATGGCGAACGCCTTGTACATGATGTCGGGGCGATGATTGCGGATCGCGCCCGAGCTGAGCTCGACGCCGTTGCAGACGATGTCGTATTGGAACGCCTTGATCGTTAGCGGGTCCTGGGTCTCGAGCGCTTCGAGCCCGCCTTGCGGCATCGAGAACGGGTTGTGGCTGAAGGCGATCTGCTTGGTCTCTTCGTCCAGCTCGTACATCGGGAAATCGGTGATCCAGCAAAACTCGAAGACGCCGGTCTTGCTGAGCCCGAGCTCGCTGCCGATCTTCAGCCGCGCCGAGGCGGCGAACGGCCGGAAGGTATCGGGCACGCCGCAGACAAAGAACACGGCGTCGCCGTTCTTGAGGCCGAGCGCGTCGCGCAGCGCGATCGTGCGCTCCGGCCCGAGGTTGCGCGCGACCGGACCGGCACCGCCTTCCTCGCCCTCGCGGAAAAAGATGTAGCCCATGCCGGGCTGGCCTTCGCCTTGCGCCCAGGAGTTCATGCGGTCGCAGAAAGCGCGATTGCCGCCGGTCGGCCCCGGTATCGCCCAGACCTGGACCTTCGGGTCGGCCGCGATCTGCGAGGCGAAAATCTTGAAGCCGGAATCGCGGAAGGTTTCGGTGACGTTGCGCATCTCGATCGGATTGCGTAGGTCGGGCTTGTCCGAGCCGTATTTGGCGAGCGCTTCGGCATAGGGAATGCGCGGGAACGGCGCCTTGGTGACGGTGCGGCCGTTGCCGAATTCTTCGAACACGCCGACCATCACGGGTTCGATCGCGGCGAAGACATCGTCTTGCGTGACGAACGACATCTCGAGATCGAGCTGATAGAACTCGCCCGGCGAGCGATCGGCGCGGCTCGCCTCGTCGCGAAAACACGGCGCGATCTGGAAATAGCGATCGAAGCCCGCGACCATCAGCAACTGCTTGAATTGCTGCGGCGCCTGCGGCAGCGCGTAGAACTTGCCGGGATGGATGCGGCTCGGCACCAGATAGTCGCGCGCGCCCTCGGGCGAGCTGGCGGTGAGGATCGGCGTCTGAAACTCGGTGAAGCCTTGCTCGATCATGCGGCGGCGGATCGACGCGATCACGCGCGAGCGCAGAATGATGTTGGCGTGAATTTGCTCGCGCCGCAGATCGAGGAAGCGGAAACGCAGCCGCATATCCTCGGGATAATCGGCATCGGCATTGACGGGGAACGGCAGGGGCTCGGCTTCCGAGAGCACGTCGATGGTCTTGATCTGCAGCTCGACCTCGCCGGTCGGCAGCTTGGGATTGACGGTATCGGCCGAGCGCTGCACGACGGTGCCGCTGACCGAGATCACGCTTTCGAGCCGCAGCGCGTCGACCTTGGCAAAAAGCGGCGACGAGACGTCGATCACGCATTGCGTAATACCGTAGTGATCGCGCAAGTCGATGAAGAGCAGCTGGCCGTGATCGCGCTTGCGATGGACCCAGCCGGCGAGCCGCGCTTCGCTGCCCGCGGCCGAGAGGCGCAGCGCGCCGCAAGTGGTGGTGCGATATTGATGCATAAGCGTGAAAAAGCCGGGAGGAACGGGCTTTTGTCAAGCGGGTGGCAATGCCACGGGCTCGCGGTTACAAAGTGCTATCCTAACGGCATAGGACCAGAACCAGGGCTCGTTACGACCTTGAAACGTAAAACGCCTTCGCCATGCACTGACCCGATCAACACCGACCCGCGCGACGGGCAACAACAGCAGACGGCCCTGCTAGCGAAAATCGCGCGGCTTGGCCCTATCGTCCAGTTTCTCGGCGATGAGCGCGCGGAACGCGGCAACACCCTCTTCGGGGAAAGCACGCTTGGGCAACCAGCGCAGCCCGATTGGCCTGATCCGCAGCAGAAACGCGTGGCGCACCTCGCGCGCGCGTTTGATCGTCGTCCACGGAATGACGCTACGGGCGCCCGTGCCGTCGCTCACGTCGACGCTTTCGGCCGTGATGCGATAGCGCACGTTCCTTTGCTCGCGGCCGAGGCGCCAATATCCGATGACGATCATCCCGACCCAAAGCAGGACGAGGAAAATGAAAATCAGGCTGAGGTTGAAGAACGTGTCGTCGCTATCGTCGGCATCGCCACCGGACGGCATCGAGATAAAGATGATCAGGAAGCAGCCGACCATGAGCCAAAGCCACCACCGGATGCTCCAGTAGAAGACCCGGAATTGGTCAAGGAGCGTGATCGTTGTTTCGCCGGCAATCCCTGGCCGGTCGTCGCCCATGCTCATCTCTCCCCCTCCCGCACCGCTCTCCCCTCCGATGCCGTTCTATTGTATAGCAAGCCCATGACGCTGATCGCGACAACCGAGGAGCTCGCCGCTTTTTGCGCTCGGCAAGCCGAAGCCGAGTTCGTCACCGTCGACACCGAATTCATGCGTGACCGCACCTATTGGCCGGTCTTATGCCTGGTGCAGGTCGGCGGGCCGCGCGAAGCGGTCGCGATCGACCCGATGGCCGAGGGCATCGACCTCGCGCCGCTTTTCGCGCTGATGGCCGATCCGCGCGTCCTCAAGGTGTTTCACGCGGCACGCCAGGATATCGAGATCTTCGTGAACCTCACCGGCAAGGTACCGGCGCCGATCTTCGACACCCAGGTCGCGGCGATGGTGTGCGGCTTCGGCGAGGCCGCGAGCTATGAGACACTCGCCAGCAAGCTCGGCGGCGCGCATATCGACAAATCGGCGCGCTTCACCGACTGGTCGCACCGGCCGCTCAGCGAGCGCCAATTGCGCTATGCCCTCGCCGATGTCGTGCCGCTGCGCACCGTCTACGAGAAGCTCGCCGAGCGCCTCGAGAAAACCGGCCGCGCCTCCTGGCTCGACGAAGAGATGGCCGCGCTAACCGATCCGGCGCTTTACCGCCTCGATCCCGCGATGGCTTGGAAGCGGCTGAAGCTGCGCTCGAACAATCGCCGCATGCTGGCGCTCGCCCACGCCCTCGCGACGTGGCGCGAGACCGCGGCGCAAAAGCGCGACCTGCCGCGCAACCGCGTGTTGCGCGACGAATCGCTGTTGGAGATCGCGGCGCACGCGCCGCAAACCGCCGACGACCTTGCGCGCACCCGCGGCCTCGGCAAGGGCTTCGCCGAGAGCCGATTCGGCAGCGAAATTCTCGCCGTGGTCGAGGGCGTCGCGCTGATGCCGGAGAGCGATTATCCGCAGCCCGAGCCGGCGCGGCGCGATCCGCCGCAGGGTATCGGGCCGCTGACCGATCTCTTGCGTGTGCTCTTGAAGCTGCGCGCCGAGGAAAACGATGTCGCGGCGCGCTTGATCGCCGATGCCGAGGACCTCGAGCGCCTCGCAGCCGACGATCACGCTGAGATTCGCGCTCTGACGGGATGGCGGCACGAGATTTTCGGCCGCGATGCGCTTGACCTCAAGCACGGGCGGATCGCCCTGACCGCCGCCGGCGAGCGCATCAAGCTGGTGCGCAGCGACGCGCTAGCGGAGCGGATTTGACATTCGCTCCAGCCTTGCTGCTGGCTGCGAAGCGAATGCCAAATCCCAAGCTCCACGAGAAAGCCTATTGAGTTGCTCGTGGTCGTACGATTCCAACATTCGCAAAATGCCCTGCTGCTGCGGATTGCGAATGTTGGAATGAGACCACGAGCCAGCGAAGCCTTCGCCTGAACGGAATTAAGCGCGCCGAATCTCGGTCGGCCGCCCGAGCGCGCGGCCGAGCGCATCGAGACGACGCTGCACCGCCTCGCCGAGCAGCAGCACGTGATCGGGCATAAGGACCAGAGTCAGCTTTGCATCCGTCAGCCGCAGCGAGCTGCCGCGCAGCAGCCCCGGCACGCCGCCCGTGAGCGTATAAGCGAGACGTAGCGCAAGGCCGATGGCGCGTGCGGCCTCGCGACCCTCTTCGTCGAGCAGGCGGAGCGCCGTCAGCGATTCGAGCGTCGCGGCGCCGCCATAACGCGTTGCCATCGCGGTGCCGAGAAAAACCCGCTCGCGATGATCGAGGCCGCCCACCGGCATGTAGAGCACGTGACGCATTGCGAGATCGGCGCGGTAATCGGGATGATGATGCCAGGCGATATCGCCGAG
>DATGLO010000647.1:0-7682 GCA_035294105.1 Allostellaceae bacterium | reverse complement strand
CTGGATCGCCGCGCCCAAAAGCACCGCGCCCTGCATGTTGACTCCGCCGAGCTGCGCGCCGCCGAGATTGGCGCAGCAGAGGTCGGCGCCGACGAAATTGGCGTTGCGCAAATCGGCGTCGTGCAGATCGGCGTTGCGCAGCACCGCGTCGGTGAAATCGGCGCGCAGCACCACCGAGCCGCCGAGCTTCGCGCCGGTCAGATCGACGCCCTGCGCCTGCACGGCGCTCAGATCGGTGCGGCGATAGCGGCCGGTGCCGGCGATCGCGCTCTCGCTTTCGCCGGGCGCCGGCAACGTGATTTCGGTAAGATTGGCCTCGGCCATCAGCGCGCCGTTGAGGCGGGCGCCGCGGAACGAGACGCCGCGCAGATCCGCCGCCGTGAGATTGGCGCGATTGGCATTGGCGAGGCTCAGATCGGCGCCGACGAGGATCGTCATGCGCAAGCGCGTATCGTCGAGTTGCGCGCGCACCAGGCGGCATTCGCTGAGATCGGCATGAGACAGATCGCGGCGCGAGAAAACGCGGTCGCTGAGGTCGTGATGGGCGAGCTCGGCGCGGCGGCCGTCGGGACGGCGCGCGAGGAACTGCTCGTGCGCGACGATGATCTTATCGAGTTGACTCTGCTCGAGCCGGGTCGGCTCAGGTGTCAGGGCGGCGCGGCGCGATGGCATGGCCGAAGTAAAGCCGTCCGCGGGTTAAGAAATATCAAGCCGGCAAGAAGAAATGCCTAAAATACGCGGTGATCTGTACGATTTGGACGCTCGTTAAGGAAAGCTCTCCGGGAAAGCCCGTGAGACAGTCTGCGAAAGCGCTGCGAATAGGCGCCCAGCCGCTTGGATGAAACGGCGAGAGGAGCGGATGCGTGCGCAAGTCGCGAATTCGCCGCGAGCGGCCGGCTATCGCGCGACGAGCTTCATCGCCGCGATCGCTCCACCGCCGGCGATCCTTCGGCTGCTCGGCGCTAGAGCCGGTCGGCGCCGCAACGCCGCGACCAGTATTCCCAGGCGCGCGAGGTGCGGCTTTGCGTATCGTGGCGCCCGGCCTTCTCCACTTCGCCCGGGCTTAAATAGGTGATCTCGCCCAAACGCAGGCCGGCGGCTTGCAGCTTGGCATTGTCCTGGAGGAGCACGGCGGTGTGCACGGCATCGTAAAGCGAGCTGCCGGCGACGGCGCAGCCATGGCCGCGCATCAGGCAGACATAGCCTTTGTCCAATGTCTTCGCGAGGTCGTGGCCCTGCGCCATGGTGGTGACGAGCAGGTTGGTATCGCCGAATTTGTCGCGAATGTCCCAGGTCGGGACGGAAACGCCAATCGAGGCCGCGGTGTGGAAGACCGGCCGCAGCTTCGTCGTCTTCGAGATGCTGAACGGGATCACTTCGAGCGAATGATTGTGGATCACCGACTGCACATCGGGCCGCGCCTGATAGATGCCGCCATGGATGGGGCGCTCGATATAGATTTCGCGGCCGCGCTGGTCGATCGGGTTGCAATCGAGATCGAATTCGAGGAGGTCGTCGCGCGTGACCAATTCGGGACTGCGCGAGCGCGACAGGAAGAAACGATCGGGCCGGTCGGGATGGCGGATGCTGACATGGCCATAGGCATCGACCACGCCCTGATGGGCGAGGATGCGGTTGGCGACGACCAGGTCGTTCAGCATTTGGTCGAGATCGGACATCGTTCCTCCGTCGTGTTGTCGCGGCCATCATGACCGGAATGGCGGCAACGGCAACCCTCATTCTCTTGTCGCGGTTCTATCCTAGGTTTGCAGCAGCCAGCGAGGCTCGGGTCACCATGACAGCTTTCCGCGCCGCTCTTCTCGTCTCCGCAATGGCACTGATCGCGGGGCCGCTCGCGGGCCGCGCCGCGCCCGCGCGGGATAACGGGCCGACCGGCGAAGTGCTGACCTATCACGCCGATGCCGCGCGCAGCGGCGATTTCGTCATCCCAAACCTTACCGCGCAGCGCGCCCGCGCGCTCCATCCCGATCCCGGCTTTCACGCCGAGATCGCGGGGCACGTCTACGCCCAGCCGCTCTTCTGGCATCCCGCGGGCGGCGGTGCGGGGCTGGTGCTGGTCCCGACCGAGGACGACACTGTCTATGCGCTCGACGGCGCCACCGGCAAGACGGTGTGGAAGCAAGTGCTGGGGCAGCCGGTGCCGCGGTCGGCGCTGCCTTGCGGCAATATCGATCCGCTCGGCATCACCGGCACGCCGGCGATCGATCCGCGCGACGGCGCGATCTATCTCGATGCGATGACGATGAAGAGCGGCGCGGCCGCGCATGAAATCTTCGGCCTGTCGCTCCGCGACGGCTCGGTGTTGCCGGGCTGGCCGGTCGATGTCGGCACCGCGGTTTCGGGATTCACGGCGCGCAATCAGAACCAGCGTGCCGCGCTCGCGCTCTTGGGCGACAGCGTCTATGTCGGCTTCGGCGGCCATTTCGGCGATTGCGCGAGCTATCACGGCTGGGTCGTCGGCGCCAAGCTCGTGGCGCCGCATCAGGTGACGAGCTGGCACACCCCCGCGCAGCCGGGCGCGGTCTGGGCGCCGGGCGGCATCGCCAGCGACGGGCGCTCGCTCTATATCGCGACCGGCAACACGATGGGTGCGCGGCAATGGAGCGGCGGCGAAGCGGTGATCCGCTTGCCGCCCGACCTGCAATTCTCGGACGGCACCAAGGATTATTTCGCGCCCGGCAACTGGCGCGAGATGGACGAGCGCGATGCCGATCTCGGCGGCGTCGCGCCGGCGCTCATCGATGTCCCGGGCGCGGCGCCGCTGGTGCTCGCTCTCGGCAAGGACGGCAAAGCCTATCTCCTCGATCGCAACAATCTCGGCGGCATCGGCCATGCGCTCGCCGAGCGCGAAGTCTCGCCGCGCGCGATCCGCACCGCGACGGCGAGCTATACGGTCGGCGAGGCGGTCTATGTCGCATTCGAAGGGCCGGGCAGCGATTGCCCCGCGGGCAGCAGCGGCCGCGGTCTCACCGTGTTGAAGATCACCGCCTCGCCGCCGGCGATCGCGACGGCGTGGTGCGGCGCCGTCGACGGCCGCGGCGCGCCGATCGTCACGACGACCGACGGGAAAAGCGATCCGATCGTCTGGATGCTGGGCGCCGAGGGCGATGACCGGCTTTACGGCTTTGCCGGCGATAGCGGTCAAAAGCTGGTCGAGACGGCGCCGATGCGCGGCCTCAGGCATTTCCAGACCCTGATTGCGACACCGGACCGGCTCTACGTCGCGGGCGACAGCGCGGTCTACGCTTTCGCGTTCTAAGCCGCTAATCTTGGGCGCATGACCGGGTCCGATCCGCGCGCCGCCACCAATCCGCTCTTCGGCCCCAACCGCCTGAAGCTCGGCCTTTTCGGCGTCAATGTCAGCAATGGCTGCGCCATCACCAAGGCCGAGGACCGCTTTCAGGCGAGCTGGGCCGAGACGCTCGCCATCTGCACAACCGCCGACCGCTTCGGTTACGAAGCGCTGGTACCGGTGGCGCGCTGGAAAGGCTTCGGCGGCGAGACCAACTTCAACGGCACCAATTTCGATACTTACACTTGGGCAGCCGGCATCGCGCAGGCGACGAAGCGCACCTGCGTGCTGACCACCTCGCATGTGCCGACCGTCCATCCGATCATGGCGGCGAAGCAGGCAACGACCGTCGATCACATCGGCAACGGGCGCTTTGCCCTCAATATCGTCTGCGGCTGGTTCGCGCCCGAGCTCGAAATGTTCGGCCGCAACATCATGGAGCATGACATCCGCTACGACTACGCCGCGGAATGGATCGAAATCATGAAGCTCCTCTGGATGCGCGAGGAGGAGTTCGATTTCGAGGGCAAGTATCTGAAGGTCAGCAAAGGCTTCTCGATGCCCAAGCCGATTCAGAAGCCCTATCCGCCATTGATGAACGCCGGCAGCTCGGGCAAGGGTCGCGACTTCGCCGCGAAATACGCCGACATGGCCTTCATCCATCTGAATCCCGCCGATCTCGACGCCACCAAGGCGCATATCGAGAGCTATCGCCGCCTCGCGCGCGAAGAGCACGGGCGCGAGATCCAGATCTGGGGCAACGGCTATGTCGTGCAGCGCGCGACGCAAAAAGAGGCCGAGGATTATCTGCGCCACTACGTCGTCGAGCTCGGCGACGATCCGGCGGTCGAGAATATCCTCAACATCCAGGGCCAGCAGATGCAGCGCTTGCTGCCCGAGGCACGCGAGGCGATCAAGTTCTCGATCAAGGCCGGCTGGGGCGGCGTGCCGCTGGTCGGCACGCCCGATCGCATCACCGACGAGCTGATCAAATTCAGCGGCATCGGCCTCGACGGCATGCTCTTGAGCTGGGTCGATTACGTGGGCGGCCTCTTGGCGTGGCAACGCGAGGTCATGCCGCGCCTCGAGCAAGCCGGCTTGCGCAACCCAAGCGCTACCGCTTAGCGTTCGTTTCCATTCTCCGCGCCAAGCAAAGGCCAAGGCACGCTCTGCCCAAGCTTGGATGCCGGCGGGAACCAAGCCCGCCGCGCCCCGTTTGCGTTGTGAAACATGAGAGGAGTTTCACATGGGACGCGGCATTCTTCTCTGGCTCTTGGGGGTTCCGATTCCGGTGATCATCCTGCTCGCGATCTTCTGGCACTAAGGAGCGCGCGATGGCAGTCAATCCAGCTATGTCGAGCGGGCCGCGCGGCGCGCCGATGGGCGGCATCGCACCAGCCGCCGATCCGGGCGCGACCGCCTCCGCCGTATCTTGGGCGGCGGTGTTCGCCGGCGGGGTCGGCGCCGTGGCGACCAGCATCATCCTGCTCGAGCTCGGCCTTGGCCTCGGCTTTGCCTCGACCTCGGCCTGGCCGAATGCCGGCACGTCGCTGGCAACCCTGGGGGTGATGGGCGGCGTATGGCTTATCCTCACCCAATGGATCGCCTCCGGTATCGGCGGGTATCTCGCCGGGCGGCTGCGGACGAAATGGACCGGCCTTCATACCGACGAGGTTTTCTTCCGCGATACCGCGCACGGCTTCCTCGCCTGGGCCATCGGCACGATGATGATGGTGTTGCTGATCGCCGCCGGCGGCTCGTCGACGCTCAATGCCGGCAGCCGCGCCGCGGCGAACCCGGCCGCGGCGCAGGTGGCGAACACGGCGGCGCCGGGTTCGACGTCGTCCGCGCAGCCGGGCGGCTCGCCGGCGCAAGCGGCGCCGCGCGGCAGCGACACGGCTGCACCGGCCAATGCGCCGAGCGATCAGACGCGGCAAGCGGCCGATCAGGCACGCAAGACCGCCGCTTTCGGATCGATCGCGACCGCGCTCGCGATGCTGGTAGGCGCTTTCGTCGGCGCGGTGAGCGGCGCTTTGGGCGGCCGGCTGCGCGATTCCTACTGACGCTGCGCTTCACGGCGCTCGGCATGACCGGCGGCCGGATCGGCCGCCGGTTTTTTGCGTTCCCGCGGCAGATCTCAATCGGGTTTGAAATTCAGGGCGACGCCGTTGATGCAATAGCGCTGATGCGTCGGCGGCGGCCCGTCGGGAAAGACATGGCCGAGATGACTGCCGCAATTGGCGCAATGCACTTCGATTCGGGTCATGCCGTAGGAGCGATCGACGCTGGTCTCGACCGCACCCGGAACCGGGTCGTTGAAGCTCGGCCAGCCGGTGCCGCTTTCGAATTTGCGCTGCGCCTCGAAGAGCGTTTGGCCGCAGCCGGCACAAGCGAATTTGCCGGCGCGATGCTCGTGCAGCAGCGCGCAGCTGCCCGGCGCCTCGGTGCCGTGGCCGCGCATCACGTGGTATTGCTCGGGCGTCAGGATGCGCCGCCATTCCGCCTCGCTATGCGTCACCGGGTAGGTCTTCTCGTGCATCTTTCGCGCCTCCTTTTGATCCTGCAATATCGGCCGACCCAGAAAGGATGCGGCGATGACCCAGTCTAGGCAGCGAAGCGAAAAGTTCGAGCGCGGATTGAAGACGCGGCGCGCGGTGGTCGGCGAGGCTTATGTCGAGAAATCGCTGGCCACGGCCGATGACTTCACCTGGCCCATGCAGGTCCTCGTCACCGAGAATTGCTGGGAAGACATCTGGAACCGGCCCGGCCTCGACCGGCGCAGCCGCAGCATCCTCAATCTCGGCATGATCGCGGCGCTCAACCGGCCGCATGAGCTGCGCCTGCATGTGCGCGGCGCGATCAATAACGGCATGACGCGCGAGGAGCTGCGCGAAGTTTGCCTTCAGGTCGCGTGCTATTGCGGCTTTCCCGCGGCGCTCGATACGCAGCGCATCGTGCTCGAAGTGCTGGCCGAGATGGACCGCGAGGCGGCCGCGAGAAAATAGCGCCCCGTCACTGCGCCGGCGAGGGCGCGGCCTCGCGCACTGCCTGCCAGCCCGCGCGGCGCGACCAGTCGCGCCACGGCGTCTCGATGTGGCGGAAGGTCCATTGCGACAGTAGCAGCACGGGCGCGAGGCAGAGCAGCGTCAGAACGATGTCGGCCGGCATTCCGCTGCCGAAGGCGCGTGCGAAATGGAGCTTCAAGAGGAGGTTGGTCGCGACCAGCAGCACGGCCCAGTGAGTCATATAGATCGAATAGGAAACCCGGCCGAGCCAGGCGAGCGGGCGCGCCGATAACACACGCGACAATCGGGTTCCGGGCGCGAGGGCGAGCGCGACGACGACGACAGCGGCCAAAGGCGGGATGGCGAAATCGAAAAACGGCGCGGGCTTCCAGGCGAGCAGCGCGAGCGCCGCGACGAGCGCCAGGCTGGCGAGGCAAGCGGCCATCGAGGCTGCGACGCTGCGCGCCGCAAGCCGCCGATAAACGCCGCAGCCGATGACGCCGAGGAAGAAGCCGAAGAGGCAGCGGATGAAGCCGCCGTCCTGCATCAGGAAGAGCCCGTCGGGACTGACGAGGACCAGGACCATCGCGCCCGCCGCGACGATCACGGCCGCCACCGTCATGACGCGCCGCGTCGCGAGCGCGACCAGCGCGAAGGCCAGATAGGTATAGAACTCGGCGCCGATGCTCCAGGCCGGGATGTTGAAGGTGAGTTGGGGCGTCAGGCCGAAAGACTGAGCGAGCAGCAGATTCGTCGCGAAGGCCCAGGCGTCGTTGGTCGCGAAAGCGACGCCGCCAAGCGCGATGCCGAAGCGCCGCTCGGCGAGCCATTTCACGCCCTCGATCGCGAGCAGCACGAAAAGGAAGGCGAGATGCAGCGGATAAAGCCGCCAGAAACGTAGCCAGACAAAGCGCGCCGCCGCTCGCGCATCGGGGATGCGCTCGGCATAGTTGAGCGCGATGACGAAGCCCGACAGCACGAAGAAGAAGTCGACCATCAGATAGGCGTTCCGCACATAGCCGAGAGCAAAAAGCGGCCCGGCCGGTCCCGCCAGCAGCCGGACATGGAAGAGGACGACCGAAGCCGCGGCGAGGCCGCGCAGCGAATCGAGCGCGGCAAAATGATTGTTGGCGGGCGGGTTGGCGCGGTCGCTCATGAGTCGGGGGCGGCCCTAAAACCGCCGTCTGCCGTTCTAGGCTTGCCAGGCTTAAGCAAGCCTTAGCGAGCCCGCCGGCAAAGCGGCGCGTGCGGCCGGATCGGCCCTTGCGGCCACGGGAAAATCTCCGCTCCGGGGCAAGGGGGGCGCTTGACGAAGGCGCGAGGCGCCCACAGGTCAGACCCTGAACCATTCGAGTGTGCCGCTT
>DATGLO010000646.1:0-2249 GCA_035294105.1 Allostellaceae bacterium | reverse complement strand
ACTGGCGCCCGTCGCTGTGAACTGCACGCCCACCCCGCCGTCGCCGCCATTGCCTCCAAAAGTGCCCGTGCCTGACGCCGATTGACCACCGTTCCCGCCGTTGCCGCCCGTGATGGTGCCGGTGTTACTATTGGCATCGCTGCCGGTAACGACAGCGCCATAGCCCCCGGCACCGCCTCCACCTCCGCCATGGTTGTTTGTTGCCGGGTTGCTGGCCCCACCATTACCGCCATTCCCGCCCGTTAGCGCGGACGTATTGGCGATGGTTCCTGCACCGGCACCATTGCCGTTATAGCCGCCGCCACCTCCGCTGCCGCCGCCCTGCGGGCCCTGGCCGTAACCATCCGCGCCGTCGAGCGCGCTTGAGGTGCCACCGGAGACGCCAGGAGTCCCGCCGGAGGCTCCGCCGGCCCCGCCGCCGGCGCCGCCGCCTCCACCGCCGCCGCAAGGGCTCGCATCGCCGCCGGCAGTGCCATTGAAGCCGGTTCCGCCGGCACCGCCAGCGCAGCCCGGTGAATTACCTCCCGCGCCGCCATCGGCGCGCGCCGGGATAGCCGGCAAAAGGCTCAGCAGCGCGATCGCGGCGGCGCCGGTCAGAAGGTGAAAGAGACAAGAATGGGAGAGCGAGAAATTCCGATTGTGTCCGCTACCGCGAACATTGCTGCGCGCGCGCATGACCGCCCCCACCACCAAACCATGCACCGGCCGCCCGCCCAAGCCCTGCATCTGGGCGGCGCGAGGCGGGTAGGATGCCTTCGCCGCCGCGCCGAATTCAACGATTTCGTCTTGCCGGCTAACTATCGAATGTCCGGAGGCTGCCCAGGGTGAGGCGAGATTGTAAATGGCATTCGATCGCGGAGGCCGCGCACAGCCCATCCTCAGCCTGAGCGCGCGCCGACGCAAAGCGGAAGGCGATCAGTCGAAGGCCGCTGGATGCTCTTGCAAATATTCTGCGGTCACTCCTTCGGCAAAAACGACTCGGTGAAGACGGCGCTGTCGGCGGGCTTTTCCTTGACCGTGCCGAGATCGATCATCGCCTGGTCGACCGCCGCGACGCCTTTCGGATCGAAGCGCCCGTCGGTCGAGAAGGTCGGAATCTCGACATCGTAGACCTTGCTCGCGAGATCGTCGCTCAGCATCGTCTCGGGCTGCGAATATTTGATGGTCTCGGCCTTGTGCGTCTTCGCCCAGGCGACGGTTTCGTACCAGCCTTTGAGAAAGCGGCGCAGCGTGTCGGGATGCTGCGCGATCATGTCGTTGGTGGCGTAGATCACATGCGCGATGAACGGGTTGACGATGTCGCCGAAGCTCAAAAGGATGTTGCCCTTGCCCGCCTGCTCGACGCGCAGCGCCGCTTCGAGCGAGGTGACGGCCGCGTCGAGCGCGCCGGTCTCGAAGCCGGCGACATTCGCTTGTCCGCCGCCGGTCGCGACGAGCTGCATGCCATTAAGGCCCCAGCCTTCATGCTGCGACAGTTTCTGCGCCATCCAATAAGTGAGCGAGCCGACGCTCGAAACCGCGACCTTCTTGCCTTTGAGATCGGCGATTTTCGCGATGCCGTTCCTGGTGTTGCCTTGGATGACGATATTCGACGGCACGGTGGCGAGCACGCCGACGCCTTTCTCCGGCGCGCCTTTAACGAGAAGGCCGAAATCGGTCCCGGCGCCGAGCGCGATATCGAGGCTGCCGGCGGTCATCGCCTGATGCAGCTTGGCGCCGCCTGCGAGGGCGGTGATCTGCAAGGTGATGCCGTTTTGTTTGAAGATGCCGGCCGCGGTGCCGACATTCGCAAAAGAGAAATGGAAATCGTCGCCGGCGGGATTGCCGACGCGGACGAGATCGTCGGCAAAGGCCGGGACGGCAAGCGCCGCTCCCAGGGCGAATACGGCGGCAAAGGTCGCGCGGCGTGCGCGCGTGCTGATGTTCCGGCTCATTTCAAGAACTCCTCGGTAATGATTTTCGAGTTGTCGGGCATCTGGGCGAGCTGACCGGTCTCGATCAGCGCATGTTCGACCGCAGCGACCTCGTCGGGCTTGAAATGCCCATCGGTCGGAAACATCGGCATCTCGGCGTCGTAAGCCTTGCTCGAAACATCCGGTGGCAGCTTGGTTGCTTCCATCGAATATTTCAGCATCTCGTCCTTGTGCGCCTTCGACCAGGCGATGGTATCGAACCAGCCGGCGAGGAAGCGCCGCAATTCGTCGGGATGCCGCGCGATCAGCGTGTCGGAGGCATAGGCGACATGGGTG
>DATGLO010000645.1:0-3024 GCA_035294105.1 Allostellaceae bacterium | reverse complement strand
TTGCAGGTGGGCCAGCCGCTGACCGCTTTCGAGGGCATCATGACCGGCGTTCCGAATTACACCGGCCCGCGCCGGCTGCTGAAGGAATAGTATGGATCGTGAGGTCGCGCACGATCGCGTTCTGATCCTGGCGCCCGCGGGTCGCGACGGACCGGTGGCGCAGTCGGTCCTGCAGCAGGCGGGCATCGCGTCCGCCATTTGCACGCATCTCGATCGGCTGTGCGAGCAGCTGAAATTCGGCGCCGCCGCCGCGCTGATCACGGAAGAAGCGTTCCTTGAATCGGATAGTCGGGCCTTGCTCGCTTGGGTCCGTGCGCAGGAATCCTGGTCCGATTTGCCTTTCGTCGTCTTGTTGGAGCGCGGCGGGAGAGCGCGCGCGAAATCCGATATCACCTTTCTCAACAGCTCCGCAAACATGACGTTGCTGGAACGCCCGATCAGCGCCGCGACCCTCGTCAGTACCCTGCGCGCGGCGCTACGTGCGCGACGGCGGCAATACGAGGTGCGAAACGCGCTGGATGCTTTGTCAGCGAGCGAAAACCGCTATCGCCTTCTCGCCGCCGATCTCGAGGTACTCGTCGAAGCGCGCACCAAGAGCCTCGCCGAGACCAACGACCGGCTCATGCGCGAGATCACCGAGCGCCAGCGCGCCGAACAGGCCCTGCAGCAAACCCAGAAGCTCGAGGCGATCGGCCAGCTCACCAGCGGCGTCGCTCACGATTTCAACAATCTGCTGCAGGCCGTGCTCGGCAATCTCGAAATTGCGCGCAATCGGATCGACAGCCCCGATTTGCGCCGTTATCTCGATACGGCGACGCTCGCCGCGCAGCGCGGCGCCAAGCTTGTGGCGCAGCTTTTGGCCTTCGCGCGCAAGCAGCGGTTGGCTCCCTCGTCCGTCGATCTCAACACCGTGATCGCGAATACCCGCGATCTTCTCTCGCGCACGATCGGCACGCGGATCGAGATCGAAACCGCGATGGATCGGGACTTGTGGCCAGCGCTCGTCGATCCGACGCAGATCGAGTTGGTGCTGGTCAATCTCTGCCTGAACGGTCGCGACGCCATGCCGGACGGCGGTCGTCTGACGCTCAGCACCGCCAATGTGCGGTCGTCCGAGCGGCCGCCCGGTGTCCCGCCCGGCGATTACGTGATGATCGCGGTGGCCGATACCGGCACCGGCATGAGCGATGAGGTGCTCGCCAAGGCCTTCGATCCGTTCTTCACGACCAAAGAAGTCGGCAAGGGCAGCGGGTTGGGATTGAGCATGGTGCATGGCGTTGCGGTTCAATCGGGCGGGACCGTCACGATCGAAACGTCCATCGGGGCCGGCACGACCGTGCGCGTTTATCTCCCCCGTGCCCAAGAGGCGGCGCCGCGGCATGCCGAAAGCGCCGAAGCGGGCGCGCGCGCGCCGAAGGATCGCGCTTTGGGGGTTGCCGGCCCCCATGCTACGCTCTGAGAAAAGCGCTTTTCGGGAGAACGCGGATGCGGGCACTTCGGAACCAATGGTATTGCGCGGCGCTGTCGCACGAGATCACGCGGCAGCCGCTGGCGCGCATCTTCTTGGGCGAGCCGGTGGTGATGTATCGCAAGACCGACGGTCACGCGGTCGCGCTCGAGGATCGTTGCTGCCATCGCCGCGCGCCGCTGTCGCGGGGCCAGGTCGAAGGCGACAATCTGCGCTGCGGCTATCACGGCTTGCTCTACGAGCCGGGCGGCAAGGTGATCTGGGCGCCGGGCCAGGACAAGCTGCCGGCGGGCGCGCAGGTGCGGTCCTATCCTTTCGTCGAGAAGCACGGCTGGGCCTGGATTTGGATGGGCGATCCGGCGCTCGCCGATCCGAAGGACGCGCCGGCCTTTCACTGGTACGACGCGCCGGGTTGGGCCGGCTGCGGCGCGTGCCTCGACGTGAAGGCCAATTACCTGCTGCTGGTCGACAATCTTCTCGACCTGTCGCATCTCGCTTTCCTGCACATCAAGACGATCGGCGCCGCCGACGATACCAACCCGCATCTCACCTGGCAGCGCGAGGGCAATCGGCTGCGCGGCGTGCGCTTTGCACCCAACATCTCGCCCTCGCAGCGCCAGATCGCGCAGGGCGACACGCTGAAGACGGATTCGACCAAGATCATGACCTTCACGCCGCCCGCGAATGTCGTCATCGAGATCAGCGCGGTCGAAGCCGGCAAGAGCGAGAGCGATCCGACCAACCGCATCAACCGCAAGCTCGTCGTGCTCGATTCGATGACGCCCGAGACCGATACGAGCTGTCATTATTTCTGGGGCAATTGCCGCAACTACGCGATCGACGATGCGAAGGTCACCGAGATGGTGCTGAAATCGACCAGCGTCGCTTTCGACGAGGACAAGTTCATGCTCGAAGCCGAGCAGCGCATCATCGATCTCGATCCCGCGGCGCCCCAGATCGATCTCATCGGCGATGCCGGCGGCTTGCAGGCGCGGCGCATCGTCGAGCGGCTGCTGGCCGAGGAGCAAGGCCTGTCGCGCGCGGCCGAATAGCGGCTGTCACGAAACCGTCATCCCGCGAGCTTAAGGTTCTCGCGGGGAGACCGAAACCATGACTGACGCGGAAGAACTGCCGTGCGAAGGCACGCCAGGCGCGGCGCGCGGCAAGCTTTCGCACCGAAAGCAAACAGGCGGCCGATCGGCAGCTGATCGCCTTGGCGATCCGGCTCGAGCGCCAAGCCGATGATGTCGAGCGCAAGAACGAGATTTTCGCGCAGCTGCGCGCTTAAAGCCGCACCGCTTTGAGGCCCCATCGCTCAACGATCGGCGCAAAAGAAAAGCGGCGGTGCGTTCCCGCGCCGCCGCTTGTTGCTGGCTCGGTCTAGGGCTTAGTGATGATGCCCGTGGTGCCAGCCGCCGCCGAAGCCTAAGCCGATGCCGAAAGTCGGGCCGAGGACGACGGGGGGCGGGGCGTAATAGATCGGCGGATAATAGGTCACGGGCGGCGGTGCCGGCTGATAGGGATAGCAATAGCCGTTCGCGTAGTAGTAGCCGGCC
>DATGLO010000644.1:0-3316 GCA_035294105.1 Allostellaceae bacterium | reverse complement strand
AGAGCACCGATCGCTGCGATCATCAGGAAGAATTCCGCCTTCGCCATCGCGCTCCAATAGCTGCCGAGCCAGCCGGCGAGGAAGTTGCCGACGAAATCGGTCGCGAGCCACACGCCCATCATGAGCGACACCATCGAAGCGGGTGCCGCCTTGGTGACGAAGGAAAGTCCGGTCGGCGAAAGATAAAGCTCGCCGATCGTGATGACGGCGAAATACGCAAGGAGCCAGAGCCAGCTCGCTTTGCCGCCAGCGCCGGTGTTCCAAGCCGCCGTTGCCATGATCAGATTGGCGAGCGCCAGGCCGACGCAGCCGAACACCAGCTTCGTCACCGTCGACGGCTCGCGGCCGCGCTGCACCTGCCGCCGCCACAGCGCAACGACGAAAGGGGTGAAAGCAAAGATCATGAACGGGTTGAAGGCCTGGAACCACGTCGTCGGGATGGTCGCATGCCAGAAGCCGAGGTCGATCGAGCGGTCGGTGAAGCCGTCGGCCCAGAGCGCGATGGTGTTGCCTTGCTGCTCGTAGCCGGTCCAGAAAAGTACAACCGGAATAAAGAGCAGCAGGATCGACCAGGCGCCGCGGCGCTGATCGAGCGTAAGGTCGCGCCAGGCGACATGGCGCCGCTCGGTCCTGAGGTCGGGCGGCAAGATGCGCAAAGCGAAAGCATAGATCAGCAGCGCGATCACCATGCCGAGGCCAGCGGCGGCAAAGCCGTAAGGCCAGCCAAGCTTTTCGCCGAGCGTGCCGCAGACCAGCGGCGAGAAGAACGCGCCGAGATTGATGCCGACATAAAAGACCGAATAGGCGCGGTCGCGGCGGGGATCGCCTTGGCCGTAAAGCCGCCCGACCTGGGTCGAGATATTCGGCTTGAAGGCCCCGTTGCCGAGAATGAGCGCGAGCAGCGCGAAGAGAAACAGCGATTCGAAAGCCATCATGAAATGGCCGAGCGCCATCAGCACCGCTCCGATAATGACGGTGCGGCGCTGGCCGAGCACGCGATCGGCAAGGAGACCGCCGAAGATCGGCGTCAGGTAAACGAGGCCGGTGTAAATCCCGTAGATCTGCGAGGCGAGCGGCTGGACGGCGAGCGGGCCGAACACCGATTGAAGCGCCGCGCGTAATCCGGCAAAACCGATGATCTCGTCGCTATGCCCAACGAGCAGGTATTTGACCATGTAGAGCACGAGCAGCGAGCGCATCCCGTAATAGGAAAACCGCTCCCACATCTCGGTCGAGAAGAGGAAGGTCAGGCCTTTCGGATGGCCGAAGAGCTCTGGCTGAGCGGGTGTGTCGCTGGCGCTCGCGGCTGGCATGCGAATTTCAAGCTACCCGTTTTCGCGCTATTGTCGATGCGGAAAGAGCGGTTGGGCGGGAGCGGCGAGATGGCGTATGTGGTGGCGGTCGATATCGGCGGGACGTTTACCGATCTCGTCGCCTTCGATCACGACGCGCAAAAGGCCGTCTATACCAAGGCGCCGACCACCTACGGCAATTTCGTCGAAGGCATCCTCGATTGCTTCGCGAAGGCGAAGATCGAGCCGGCGGCAACGAATTTCTTCAACCACGGCACGACGCTCGTCATCAATTCCCTGATTCAGCGCCGCGGCGCGAAGACGGCGCTCGTCACCTCGGCCGGCTTTCGCGACGTGCTCGAGATCGCGCGCGCCAACCGGCCCGATCCGTTCGACTTGCACTATCAGCGCGACGAGCCGCTGATCCCGCGCGAGCTGCGCTTCGAAGTGCCCGAGCGCATCGATTTCAAAGGCGAGATCGTCACGCCGCTCGACATGGCGGCGCTCGAAAAGCTTGCCGAAGAGCTGAAGCGGCAAAAGGTCGATGCGGTCGCTGTGTTCTTCATGAATTCCTACATCGATGCGAGCAACGAGCAGCGCGCCGCCGAAGTCTTGAAGCGCATGCTGCCGGAGACCTACGTCACCTGCAGCACCGAGCTGACGCGAGAATGGTACGAATACGAGCGTTGCTCGACCGCCGCCGCCAATGCCTATGTCGGCCCGCAGGTGAATACCTATATCCGCCGCCTCGAAAACGACCTGACGGAGCGCGGCTATCGCGGCGCGCTCTTCATGATGGGCTCGAATGGCGGCTTGCTCTCGGTCGCGCGCACCTGCCGCCAGCCGATCGCGCTCGTCGAATCGGGACCAATCGGCGGCTGCATCGGCGCCGGCGCTTATGCCGAAGCGCTCGGCATCGACAATGTCGTCGCTTTCGATATGGGCGGCACGACGGCCAAATGCGCGCTCGTCGAGCACGGCCGCTTCTCGGTCGATTCGGTCTATTACGCCAACGGCTATATCAAAGGCTTCCCGATCAAATCGCCCGTGATCGACATCGTCGAGGTCGGCTCGGGCGGCGGCTCGATCATCTGGCTCGACGAGCAGAAGCGGCTGCATGTCGGGCCGCAAAGCGCCGGCTCGACGCCGGGGCCGGTTTGTTACGGCCGCGGCGGGCAAGTGCCGACCGTGACCGACGCCAATCTCGTGCTTGGCCGGCTCAACGCCTCGCATTTCCTCGGCGGCGAGCTCGGCCTCAACGCCGACTTGGCGAAACGCGCGCTTGCGGATCAGGTCGCGACGCCATTGGGCTATACCGGCGAGCGCGGCGTGATCGAGATGGCCGAAGGCAGCCTCGCCATCGCGACCGTCACGATGGCCGGCGCGATCCGCCGCGTCTCGATCGAGCACGGTCTCGATCCGCGCGACTTCGTGCTCTTTTGCTATGGCGGCGGCGGGCCGCTGCACGGCTCGGCGCTGGCCCATGAGCTCAAGATCCCGACGGTGATCGTGCCGCCCGAGCCGGGCAACTTCTCCGCGATCGGCATGCTCTTGGCCGATGCGCGCATCGATTTCGCCAAGACCTTCACCGGCGTCCTCGACGATCAGATCGTTGCTTCGATCGAGGAGGAATTTCGCGCCATGGAGCACGAGGCGGCCGAGGCCCTCAAGCGCGAATTCGGCGCTAGCGAGATCTTCTACGAGCGGCATGCGGAGATGCGCTATCGCGGCCAGCGCCACAATATCAAGGTGCCGATCACCGGGCTATCGACCGCAGCCGCGATTCAGGAAGCTTTCACCCGCGATTACAAGCGCCGCTATGGCCATGCCGATTCCAAGGCCCCGGCCGAGCTCCAGGCGCTGATGGTCTCGGGCTTTGCCAAGCTCCGCCGTCCCGATATCGCGCGGCTGCCGCGGCGCGGCGCGCCCGCGCGCGGCGAAGGCAATCGTCCCGTCTATTTCGGCAAGGAGCACGGTATGGCGACGGCACGCGTTTTCGAGCGCGATGCGCTCGCGGCGGGCTT
>DATGLO010000643.1:0-3987 GCA_035294105.1 Allostellaceae bacterium | reverse complement strand
AAATCCTCGTAATAAATGTCGGCATCGGCGCGTTTCAGAAAAGGCATGGGCATCTCCCTCGGGTGAGGCAAGCATTGTAATATCCGCCCCGCCAGAGGAGCGAGTGTCATGCGGCTGGAAGATCAAGAGCGCCTTGTTCGGGTTGGGCCCGGCACGCCGGCGGGCGAGCTGTTTCGCCGCTATTGGCAGCCTGCCTGCCTGTCGAGCGAGCTGCCCGAGAAAGACGGCGCGCCGGTGCGCGTCAAGCTTTTGGGCGAAGACCTGATCGCGTTTCGGGACACGGCCGGGCGCGTCGGATTGGTGGATGCATACTGCCCGCATCGCCGCGCGCCGCTGTTCTTCGGCCGCAACGAGGAATGCGGGCTGCGCTGCGTCTATCACGGCTGGAAGTTCGATGCGTCGGGCGCCTGTGTCGACCTTCCGAGCGAGCCGGCATCGAGCCCGATGAAGAACGGCATCAGCATAAAGGCTTACCCGACAGCCGAGCGCGGCGGCGTGATTTGGGCCTATCTCGGCCCGAAAGAACGGATGCCCGGCGAGCCCGATTACGAATGGACGCGCGTCCCGGCAACGCATCGCTCGGTCTCGAAATCCTACCAGGCCTGCAATTATCTTCAGGGCCTCGAAGGCGGGCTCGACACCGCGCATGTCAGCTTCCTGCACAACAACAAGATCGGCGACCGGCGCAATCTTTATTCGCGCGACGGTGCGCCGAAGATCGACGTCCACGAGACCGATTACGGCTATTACTACGTCTCGCGGCGTAGGGTCGAAGCGGATCGCGACTGGGTGCGCGTCTATCAGTACACGCTGCCGTTCCAGCAGATGCGCCCGAGCATGGTGCATAACGGCCTCTCGACCAACCGCCGCGTGCCGCGCGTCGACGGGCATCTCTGGGTGCCGATCGATGACGAGCAAACCAATGTGTACAACTGGGCTTATGGTGCCGACGAAACCTGCGGCTTCGATGCCGACGACATCGAGCAGATCGAGAAAATGTATGGCCGCGGCAAGGACGACTACATCCCCGGCACCTTCAAACTGAAGGCCAATCTCGCGAACGACTATTTCATCGACCGCGCCGAGCAGAAAACGACGAGCTTTACGGGTATCAAAGGAATCAACACCCAGGACGTCGCGTTGCAGGAAGGCATGGGCGCGATCACCGACCGCACGCAAGAGCATCTCGGCACGTCCGATCGCGCGATCGTCGTGATGCGCCGCCTGCTGCTCGAAGCCGTCGCCGCGGTCGAGCGCGGCGAGAGCCCGCGCGGCAGCGACGCGGCAAGCTACAAGACGATTCGCCCGCATGACGGGCTTGTCCCCGCCGGCAGCAATTGGCGCGAGGTGTTCGCCGCCGATCTCACAGCGAAGTGGTGAGCTGAAGCGCTACCGTCCCACCGGGCTCGGCGCGCCGGGCAGCGGCAAGAGCACGCGGCGCGCCCGCGGCTTTCGGACCGCAACCGGCCGCGTGTAGATCTCTTTCACCGCCTCGACCATGACGACGCCGCCGAAAGTGGTGAACCAGCGCTCGCCGATGCCTTCCCAGGCGACCGCCGAACGCAGGATCATGCGCGAGCGCGTCGGCGGCACGTAAAGCGCGGCGGCGTTGCGCTCGGGCGTGAAATTCTCCTCGCGCAAAAGGCGCGAGAGCTGCCCGGTCGTATAGGGATGGCCCTGGCCGAAGGGGCTGTTGTCGATCCGCGCCCAGATACCGCGGCGATTGGGCAGCACCGCGAGCAAGCGCCCGCCGCCGGCGAGCACGCGCCAGGCTTCCTTGAGCATCGGCCGTACCTGCTCGCTGTATTCGAGGCCGTGCACCAGCAGCACGCGATCGATCGAGAAATCGGCAAGCGGCAATTCGCTCTCATCGGTCAGGACGACGCGGTTCGGCCCCTCCGCCGGCCAGTGCAGCACGCCTTGCGCCGCCGGCATCAGCGCCAGCACGCGCTCGGCTTCGTTGAGGAAGGGCCGCAGATAGGGCGTCGCATAGCCGAGCCCCAGAACGCGCATGCCCGTCATGTCGGGCCAAAGATGGCGGATGCGGCGCAATACCATGCGCCGCGCCACCTGGCCGAGGCGGGTGGCGTAGAATTCGCGCAGATCAACGACGTCGGCGAACATCGCACCAAGTGTAGCATGACAGCGGCTAGCGAATTAGATTACGCGGCAGCGAGAAGAAGGAAGGCCGCCATGTCCGAACTCGTCATCCGCCAGATCCCCGTTCTCAAAGACAATTACGTCTGGCTCATCCATGAGCCGCAATCGAAAGCGACCGGCGCGGTCGACCCAGCCGTCGCCGCGCCCGTTCTCGAGGCGGCGCAGCGCGAAGGCTGGCGCATCACCCATATCCTCAACACGCATCACCACAACGACCACACCGGCGGCAATCGCGAGATCAAGGATGCGACAGGCTGCACCATCGTCGGCCCGCGCGCCGATCGCGAGCGCATTCCCCTCATCGACATCGCGGTCGGCGACGGCGACACCTACGAATTCGGCATTGAGAAAGCGCGCGTCTTCGACGTGCCCGGCCATACCCGCGGCCATATCGCCTATCACTTCGCCGGCTCGCGCGCCCTTTTCTGCGGCGACACGCTCTTCATCATGGGCTGCGGCCGCGTCTTCGAGGGCACGCATGCGCAGATGTGGAACTCGTTATCGAAGCTCAAGTCGCTCCCGCCCGAGACGCGCGTCTATTGCGCGCATGAATACACCCAGGCCAATGCGCGGTTCGCGCTGACGGTCGAGCCCGAGAATCGCGATCTCGTCGCGCGCGCGGCGATGGTCGATGCGATGCGCGCCAAGGGCCAGTCGACGGTGCCGGGAACGCTCGCCGAGGAATTCAAGACCAATCCCTTCCTGCGCGCCGACATCGCGGCGTTGCAGCAGGCGGCGGGATCGCCCGGCGATCCGGTCGCGACCTTCGCCTCAATCCGCACCCGCAAAGACAAGTTCTGAGGATCATCTGCGATGAAGCTGCGTTACTCGCCGACATCGCCTTTCGTCCGCAAGGTGATGGTCGCCGCTTATGAATTGGGACTCGAGAGCCGCATCGAGCGCATCCCGACGCGGGTCGCGCCGACGCAGCGCAACGACGACGTCGTGCGCGACAATCCGCTCGTCAAGATTCCCGCGCTTACCGCCGATGACGGGCTCGTCATCTACGATTCGCCGGTGATCTGCGAGTATTTCGACACGCTCGCCGGCGGCGGCAAGCTGTTCCCGCGCGACGGCAAGCCGCGCTGGCTCGCGCTGCGCCAGCAGGCGCTGGGCGACGGCATTCTCGATGCCGGCATCCTCGCGCGCTACGAGCAGCTGCGCCCGCGCGAGCATCAGTGGCAGGAATGGATCGACGCGCAGATGCGCAAGGTGCGCGGCGCGTTGTCGGCGCTCGAAATGGAATGCGAGAGCGGCGAGCTCGCCGCGCCGGCAGCCGATGCGCCGGCGCCGATCGGCCATATCGCGATCGGTTGCGCGATCGGCTGGCTCGATTTCCGCTATCCGAACGAGGTGTGGCGCGAGCGCCATCGCCGGCTCGCGGCGTGGTACGACGGCTTCGCGCGGCGACCGTCGATGCAAGCAACAGCGCCGAAGGATGGCTGACTTGCAATGCGATCTGCAGCCATCCTCGCGGCCATCGCCGGCTTACTCGTCTTCGGCGCGCAAGCGCAAGCCGCCGATTCGCCGGTGCAACTAAAGCCGTCGCCGCCGATCGCGGATAGCGTCCCGGCGTTCCCGCGCCTTGTCGCCGCCGCCGATGATCCGGCGGCGCAGCGCATCAACAAGGCGCTCGATAAGCTCGACGCCCTGACGCGGCAAGCGATCGAGGACTGCCGCAGCAATGTCGATGACGGAGCCGACTTCGATTTCGAGCGCACCGTCACGGTGACGATGCGCGGCCCGCGTTATCTCAGCTTTTATGTCGGCGGCAGTCAGGATTGCGGCGGCGCGCATCCCGATGCCGGAACCTCGGCCTTCGTGTAC
>DATGLO010000642.1:0-5760 GCA_035294105.1 Allostellaceae bacterium | reverse complement strand
CGTTGCGGATTTCGCGCGCGAGGCCTTGGGCGATGACGCCGGCGTTGTTCATCAAGAACTGCGCGCCCGATTGCGTGTCGATCGCCTGGATCGTGATCGCGACGTTGCCGGCTTGTCCTGTGCTTGTCGCAGGACCGCCCGAAAAGAAATCGCGCATCGGCTGCGCGACGCCCGCCGGCAGGATCGATTCCTGCTTGTGCACCAAAGCGAGCATGTCGGACGGCACGCTCCATAGCCCGCCCGCCGCCGACGCCACGACCATGCTGCCGGCTTCGAGCACCGTCGCTTGCGACGCCGCCGCCGGTCCCGCGGCCGCGGGACCGAGCACCGGCGATAGGAAAGCGAAGACGCCGGCGAAAGTCTGCGCCGCGTCGGTCGCGATCATTTGCAGCGCCTTGAGCGCGACGGAGGCAAGCGAGGTCGTATCCGCGGTCTGCTCGGCGGCGGTGCGCGCGGCGGTTCCGGCCTCGGTCCCCGCGGTCATGCCGAGCTCGCTCGCGAGCCAGTGGGCGAGTCGCTTCTGCGCGAGGCCGACGAAATCGCTCAGCGCGGTTTGGCTGATCCGCCGCACCGCCTTTTGCCAAGTCTCGGTGCCGGTCACCATAGCGGTGATCGAGCTCGAAAAAGCGCCGTCGAAATTGGTGAAGGATCGCGTCCAATCCGCGATCGCTTGCTGCCCCTTTTGCGAATTCTTCTGCGTGTTGCTGCCGAGCTCGTTGATCTGAACGTTGACGCTTTGCGCCGTTTGCCCGAGCGCCGCGAGGCTTGCTTGCACCGCGCTGCTGGCGGTCTGCATCGCCTGCGTCAGATCGGAGGCGTCGGCGGTGATCGTGACCTGGATTTGTTGATCGTCGGCCATCTAGAGTTTTCCTTTTCCGCGCAGCAAGCCGGATGGCGCGAGCGCCATCAGCGCCGCAAAATCCTCCGGCGGCGCGCGCTTTTCATGAATCCCGAGCGCCGCCGCGAGCAGCAGATGCAGCGGCGGATGGGCGCGCCAGTAAGCGAGCAGCTCGTTCACCTGCGGCAAGGTCATCGCGTCGATTTGGGGCCACGTGTAGCCGCAGGCCGTGGCGAGAAGGCCGTAAAGCGCGCCCCATGTCCCAGAAGAATGGGCGGGGCCGCCTACTCCCCCAGGGCCGCGCCCTCCCCGGCAACCAGCCCCGAGAGCCGCGCGATCGCATCGACGGCGGCGATCAGCTCGGCCGGCGTCGTCTCGATGCCGAGCAGCGCCTCCCGCGTCAGCGCCGGGTGATCGCGGCCGAGCGCCGCGGCGACGATGTCGATTGCGGCGTCGATCGCCTCTTCATTGGCGAGGCCCGCGGCGCGCGCGAAGGCGGGCAGCACTTGGCGCAATTGCCCGAGCGTCAGCGGGCGCAGCGCATATTGGCGCCCGCCGAGCGTGATGGTGGTCATGGGGAATGCCCTTTCCTAGAATAAGGCGATGAACAAAGAACTCTTGCTCGTCGGCAGCGTGCCTTACGACACGGTCGAAGAGGTGATGACGCGCTTCGGCGGGCCGCTCGGCCCTTATCTGCCGGCGATGCCCGACGGCGAGGTCGGCGAGCGCCGCTCTTGGGTCAATCGCTTCTGCTATCTCTTGTTCAACGGCCATGCCGATCTCGAGACCGTAAAGCGGCCGAAGCCGGTGGATGGGCTCGAGCAGCTTCTGCCGCGGACGCGCGAGGATACGTGGCAGTTCCGCGTGCGGCCGGGCGTCGAGCGCGTCCGTTTCGGCAATCCCGGCACGCGCCTCGGCTATGCGCGCGACGCGGTCGCCTCGTATTTCGTCTTCAAGACGCTGCGCGAGAAAGGCGTGCTGCCGGCGGCGCTGCGCTTCCAGATCTCGATCCCGATGGTCAACAGCGTCGTGCGCGCGCTTTATTTCCCCGACCCCAAAGACGTCGAGCGCATCCGCCCCGGCTTCGAGGAATCGCTCGCCGCCGAGCTCGATCGGATCGTCAAGCACATTCCCGCCAAAGATCTCGCCGTGCAATGGGACATGGCCTGGGAAATCCAGGCCGTCTCGGGCGCAGCGACGACGCCGCAAGAAGCGAAGATCGAGACCCATACCGCGCCAATCGCGCGCCTATCGAAGCACCTGCCCGACGGCGTCGCGCTCGGCTTTCATTTCTGCTTCGGCACCTTCGGCGGCTGGCCCGCTTTCGCGCCCGAAACCTTGGGCCCGACCGTCGATCTCGCCAATGCGGCGATCGCCGCCGCCGGACGGCGTGTCGATTGGGTGCATATCCCGGTGCTCGATACGACGGCGGAGAAATTCTACGCGCCGCTCGCGGGGCTCAAGAACGATGGCGCGGATGTCTACTTGGGCGCCATCCATTCGCTGCCGAGCCTTAAGGCGCGGCTCGAGGTCGCGCGGAAATTCCTGCCGAAATTCGGCCTTGCCGCCTATTGCGGCTTCGGCCGCACGCCGCCCGAGCAATTGCCGCAAATCCTTTCGGATCACCTCGAAGCCGTGAAGCTCGCGGCGCTCGCCTAAACCTTATGTCGTCGCGACCAGCAATTGCTCGCCCTCGGCGAGCCGCAGCCCGTCGCTCCGCCCCGCGAAATAGCGCGCCATCAGATCGGCCGCCGTAACGATCTTGGCTTCCTTGAAGCCGCACGCCTTCGCCAAAGCGAGCATCTCGTCGGGCGCGTAGAAGCTCACGAAGGGCGTGCCGGCCGCGCGCGCGCCTTTCGCCGAGGCTTCGAGACCGGGACGCAGCTCGGGCGCGGCGAGATCGAGCGGCAGGATGTAGCTCATGACCAATGTCGAGCCGGGCGCGAGGCCGGCGATCCGGCGCAAGGTCGCGGCGTTGGCGTCTTTCGTCAGATACATGCTGACGCCGGTCGAAGCGAGGACCGAAGGCCGCCCGGCATCGAAGCCGGCTTTGCCCAGCGCGCCGAGCCAATCGCCGGTTCTCTCGAAATCCACCGGCACGAGCCGCAGATGATCGGGCACGCCATAGCCGAGCGCGACGAGGCGTTGCCGCTTCCATTCTTGCGGCCCGGGCTGATCGATCTCGAAAATCGTCAAGCGCCGGGCAAGCTCGGGCCGGCGCTGCGCCAAGGTGTCGAGCCCCGCGCCCAAGAGCACATATTGGCCGACGCCGCGCCCGGCCTGCTCTTCGACCAGATCCTCGATGAAGCGCGCCCGCGCGACGATCGAGGCGCGAAAAAGCGCGGTGAAGCGCGGATTCATGTCGGGCCGGTTGCGCCAGCCCGCCTCGGGCGCCGCGATCTTCAACCCGATCGTGTCGTCGAGCACCGGCGGCGGCGCATCGATCTCGACATGGAGCGCGCGCCACAGCGCGACGCGCAGCGCCGTGTTGTCGGGTTGGGCGCCGGCTTCGCTCACTTCAGATAGTCGTTGTCGATGAGCCCGTCATAGGATTTGAGCTGATCCTCGGGCTTCAACAGCTTCGCTTCGAGATTCATCTTGTCGCCCGTGGCGAGGATCGCCGGGGTGACGCGCAGATCGGTCGCATGCGCCGCCGCCACCGTCTTCCACGCCGCTTTCAGCACCGCCGGGTCCATCTGCTTGAAGCGGGCCGAGAGAATCTCGAGCGCCTTGTCGGGCTGGTCGTGGATCATCTTGCTCGCATTGGCGAGCGCATGGACGACGCCGCGGCATTTCGCCGGATTGTCCTTACAGGTCTGCGGCCGCGTCATGATGATGCCGTAAGGGAACGGGATCATATCGGGCGCGATGCCTTCGGGCGCGCTCGCATACATGACCGCGGTGCCGTTGAGCACCGCTTGCGTCGTATAGGGCAGCGAGGTCGCGAAACCGTCGACCGCCTTGGTCTGCAGCGCGCCCAGCATTGCCGGCGGATCGAGCGGCGCGATCTGCACGTCGGTCTCGGGATCGAGCCCGCCGCGCGCGGCGACGAACCGCTCCCAGGCGTGAATGATGCTGCCGACGCCTTGAATGGCGATGGTCTTGCCCTTCAAGGCGGCGCCGCGCTGCTTCAGCGACCAGCTGTCGCTGAAGTGCAAGGCATCGGCCACGTCCTTGCGCATCACCATCTCGACCAGCGGCTTGTCGATGAGATTTTCGATGGCGATCAGCGCCTGGCCCTTGGCATTGGCGCGCAGGAAGACGGGGCCGGTGCTCATGGTGAAATCGGCGCTGCCGGCGATCACGGCGTTCACCGCCTCGACCCCGACCAGCATGCGATGCGAGACGTTGAGGCCCTCGGCCTTGTAGAGGCCGGCATCCTCGGCGAGGAACGGCGCGCTGAAGGTCAAGGTCGGCGACGGCAGCGCGATGATCACATCGATCGGCTTGTCGGCGGCGTTCGCGCCGAGCGGCAGGGCCGCGGTCGCGACCATCAAAGCGGCTGTCAGCAGGCGTCGCATCATGTCCTCCCCTACGCGGTTTCGCGCAGCATGCAGGACGGCGCGCGGCGCATCAAGCCGCCTCGTCCCATCGCGGCTCCGCGCGCGTGGGCAAAGCGTCAGGCCGGGACGCGGCGCGCGGCGATCAGCGGGCCGGCGCCGCGCACGGTATCGATCAGCGCCAGCGCATCATCGGGGACCGCATCGCCGCGCCAGGCGACATGGCCGTCGGGCCGCACCAGCACCAGCGGCCGCTCGTAAAGCGCCGCCGCCTCTGGCGATCGGATGCGCTCGACCGTCAGCGGCACGCCGCGCCGCGCCGCCGCTTCTTCGAGCGCCGCGGTCGGCCGGCCCGCGAAATCCAAGAGCACGAAGCCGTTGCCGAAAAGATCGAGGATCGAGTTGCCGGGCGCCAGCCAGACATGCGGCGCGCGGGCGCCCGGAAAGCTCGTCGGCCGATAGCCGACCGTGTCGTCGGCGGGCTTCGCCGTGCCGTCGGGCACGACGATCGGCGACGGATCGTAGATATAGCCGAGATGCACGCCGACCGGCTGCCACGATTTCTCGTTCTCTTCGACGAGCCGCCGGCCGACCTTCTTCCGGATCGCCTCGCCTTCCGGCGTCGGCGCCGCGATCTCGTCATGACGCGTTGCGCTGACGAGGCGCCGGTAGTTGCTGAGCGACATCTCCGCCGCGCGCGCCGAAGCCGGCCGCCGCTCGTGATCGTAGCTCGCGAGCAGGTTCGCGCCGCCCCAGCCTTGGAGCCGCGCCGCGAGTTTCCAGCCGAGATCGAAGGCGTCCTGGATTCCGGTGTTCATGCCGAGCCCGCCATTCGGCGGATGCGCATGCGCCGCATCGCCGGCGATGAAGACGCGCCCGTCCGAGAAGCGATCGGCGACGGTGCGCTTCCGCACCCAGAGCGTCTTATCCTCGATCGTGTGCGGCACGTCGCGGCCCATGCCGCGGCGAAACAGCGCCGAGACATCGGTCTCTTCGAGCTTTGCCGCATTGAGCCCGACGAGCTGCAGCCGCCATAGATCCTTGCCGTCGACCGCGGTGAGGAAGGACCAGGTGCCTTCGGGCCCGACGAAGACGTAGCGAAACGCCTGCTCTTTATCGTGATAGCGCGCCAGGTCCTTGACGCGGATGTAGATCGTCATCGACCAGTCGATATGCTTCTCGCCGCGCACCTCAATGCCCAAGAGCGCGCGCACCGTGCTGGCGAAGCCGTCGCAGCCGACGAGATAGGAACAGCGCACCGTCTCGCGCGCGCCGCTCTTGCTGTCGAGCAACATCGCGGTGACGCCGTCTTCGTCCTGGACGAAGCTTTCGAGCTTCGTTTCGTGGCGCAGCGCGATCTGCGGGAAGGAGCGCGCGTAATCCTGCAAGATCGGATCGAACCAGGTTTGCGGACAGGGGAGC
>DATGLO010000641.1:0-5154 GCA_035294105.1 Allostellaceae bacterium | reverse complement strand
AACGCGGTGCTGAAGACGTCGTGGCTCTATGCGCTGTCGAAAAAAATCAATCTCGCGCCGAGCCTTTATCTCGCCGCCGGGGCGATCCATGGCTGCGTCCTCTGCGAGGAGGACCGCCCTCTTATCTATATGGAGGATGTCGGCCGGCATAACGCGATCGACAAGATCGCCGGCTATATGCACCTCCATAAAATCAGTCCAGAGGGCAAGATCTTCTACACCACCGGCCGCTTGACCTCGGAGATGGTGATCAAATGCGTGCAGATGCGCATTCCGATCCTCGTCTCACGCTCCGGCTTCACTGCCTGGGGCGTCGAGCTCGCGCAGAAAGCCGATCTCACTTTGATCGGCCGCGCCAAGGGCAAGCGCTTCACCGCGCTCGCGGGGACGCATCGCCTGGTTTTCGACAGCGATCCCGCGAAAGTCGATGACGAGCCCAAGCGTGCCGGCCGCAAGGCGAGCGTTGCGGAGGATGTCGAGTGAAAATTGCCGGCGTCCTGCTCGCCGGCGGCCAATCGCAGCGCATGGGCGGCGGCGACAAGACCTTGCGGCTTCTTGGCGGCAAGCCGATCCTTGCGCATGTCATCGAGCGCGCGAAGCCGCAAGTCGATGCGCTGGTGCTGAACGCCAACGGCGATCCCGCACGCTTTGCGCCTTTCGGCTTGCCGGTGATCGCCGATGAGATCGCCGGCTTTGCCGGGCCGCTCGCCGGCGTTCTCGCCGGTCTCGATTGGACGGCGCAGCATCTGCCCGAGGCGGAGCTGGTCGCGAGCTTTGCGACCGATGCGCCGTTCCTGCCGCGCGATCTTGTGCGCCGCCTGGCGGTCGCGCTGGAGGAGGGCGGTTTCGATCTCGCCTGCGCCCAATCGAACGGTCAGGCGCATCCGGTCTTCGGACTTTGGCAAGTGGGGCTGCGCGGCGATCTGCGTGCCGCCTTGAAAAGCGGCTTGCGCAAGGTCGATCAATGGACTGCGCGCTTCAAGCTGGTCGAAGTCGAATTCCCGGCCGAGCCGGTCGATCCCTTCTTCAACGCCAACCGGCCGGACGATCTCGCCGAGGCCGAGCGGCTCGTCGCCCAGGCACCTCAGGCATCTTAGGTTCATTGTCGTTGCGAAGCCCCGAAGGGCAATCCAGTGCGTCAATCTGGATTGCTGCGCTTCGCTCGCCATGGCGGACATGTTATGTAATTACACGATATGCCAACTTGAGAGGAAACATGGCTATCAGCGTCGAAATGCGCGTTCTCGAGCTGCTCAATGCGCGGCTCTGCCACGAGCTGATCAGCCCGGTCGGCGCGATCAACAATGGCGTCGAGCTGATGAGCGAAGAGGATGCCGATCCCGATTTCCAGCGCGACGCCATGAAGCTGATCGCGGCCAGCGCCAAGACGGCCGGCCACCGCCTCAATTTCTATCGCTTCGCCTATGGCAGCGGCCGCGGCAGCACCGGCAAGGACGCGGCGCTGGGCCTGCTCGAGGGGGGCAAGGTCAAGGCGGAGTGGAGCGACGCTGCGTCGGCCCTGCCGCTCGAATGGCAGCGCCTCGCCTGCAACATGGTCGTGCTCGCCGCCGAGGCCCTGCCGCGCGGCGGGACGATCCAGGTTGCGGCGGGCGAGGGCGGCAAAGGCGTCGTGGTTAACGGCAGCGGCGATAGCGTCAACCTTACCGCCGAGTTACGCGCCGCTTTGGCCGACGGCGCCGCGATCGATGCCCTGACTGCGCGCACGATCCACGCCTATTATACCGCGTGCGTCGCCGCAACGCTCGGAGCGCGGATCGAGCTAACGGAACCGGGCAGCGGCAAGCTCAGCTTCGCGACGTTGGCGCGCTGAGCCGCCGCAGCTTCGGCGTCTAACCCGTTTTTAAAGCATTTCAGGCAGATTTGTTGCATTCCCGGAGGTTGGCAGCGTCCAGAAGGGTGCGGTTCCGGGTGATGGCCGGGAAGGCACCATGGACGAGCTGCTGCGCGATTTTATCGCCGAGACGATGGAGCATCTCGCGGTTTTGGACCGCGATCTCGTTGCCATCGAGGAAAATCCCGCCGATAGCCAGCTCCTCGACAATGCGTTCCGCAGCGTTCACAGCATCAAGGGCACGTGTGGCTTTCTCGGCCTGAAGCGGATCGAGACGCTGCTGCACGCCGCCGAAACCTTGCTCGGCAAGATTCGCGACGGCGGCTTGTCCGCGGCCGTCGCGACGACGGCGCCCGCCGCGCTGCTCGGCGCCTGCGATCGCGCACGATCGCTGGTCGCGGCATTGGCCACGGACGGACACGAGCCCGACGGCGCCGACGGCGACATCATCGCGCGGCTCGAGCTGTCGGCACGTTCGGCGCTGGCGTTGCCGCCCGCGGCCGAGATGCCGGTCGCAGATGCGGCGGCTGTATCGGCGAATGCGGTGACCGCGTCGATCCGCGTCAACCTCGATACCATCGACCGGCTCATGGCCGAGGTCAGCGAGCTGGTGCTGGCGCGCAACCAGCTGATGCAGGTCCTGCGCGGTCGCGACGACGGCGAAGCGGCGCTCGCGCTGCAGCGCTTGTCGCAGGTGACGAGCGATCTGCAGGAAAGCGTGATGAAGGCGCGTATGCAGCCGATCGGCCAAGCCTGGGCGAAATTGCCGCGCATCGTGCGCGACCTTGGCCGCGAGCTCGGCAAGAAGATCGAGCTGAAGCTCGAAGGCGCCGAGACCGAGCTCGATCGCCAGGTGCTCGAGCTCGTCAAGGATCCGTTCACCCATCTCGTGCGCAACGCCGCCGACCACGGTATCGAAAGCGCGACCGAACGGCGCCGCGCGGGCAAGCCCGAAACCGGCACGGTGATTCTTGCCGCGCGCCAGGAAGGAGGCGCGATCGTCATCACGCTCTGCGACGACGGCCGCGGCATCGACCCGGAAAAGCTGCGCGCCGTGGCGCGGCGCCGCGGCTTCGCCGGCGAAGCCGAGCTGCTCGCGATGGACGAGCATCAGCTGCAGCAACTCGTCTTCCATCCGGGTTTTACAACCGCCGCCCAAGTGACCAGCGTCTCGGGGCGCGGCGTCGGCCTCGACGTCGTGCGCAGCAATGTCGAAAAGATCGGCGGCACCGTCGATCTCTCGAGCACCATCGGCCGCGGCACGCGCTTTACGATCAAGATCCCATTGACGCTCGCCATCGTGCCGGCGCTGCTGCTCGACTGCGGCGGCCAGCGTTTCGCGGTTCCGCAAACCGCCGTTGCCGAGCTGGTCCGCATCGGCGACGGACACCGCGTCGAATGGATCCATGACGCGCCCGTCCTGCGCACCCGCGGTCGTCTTTTGCCGCTCGTCCGCCTGGCCGATGTGCTCGGCTTCGGGACAAGCGCGGGCGCGAGCGAAAGCTTGATCGCCATCGTTGGCCACGGCACGCGGCGTTTCGGCGTGATGATCGATGGCGTCGATGACGCCGAGGAGATCGTCGTCAAATCCCTGTCGCCGGTGTTGCGCGGCGTGCGGCTCTTTGCCGGCAGCACCATCCTCGGCGACGGCAGCGTCGTGCTGATCCTCGATCCGGGCGCGTTGGCGGCGGCTGTCGGCACGGCCGAGAGCGGCGAGGCGGCACTCTCGGCGGCGCCGGTATCGGCGCTCGGCACGGCGTCGCGCGGCGCCAGTATGCTCGTCTTCCGCGCCGGCGACAGCGCGAAGGCGATTCCTCTCGCCTCTATCGTCCGCATCGAGGAAGTCGGGATGCGCGAGATCGAGCAGATCGACGGCAAACCGGCGCTGTCTTATCGCGGCCGGTTCCTGCCTTTGCACGTCTTTGGCGCGCTCGGTCATCCTGCGAACAAGCGGCGTGTCATCATCGCGGAGCATGACGGCAAGAGCATCGGTTTTCCGGTCGACGAGTTGCTCGACACCGTCGACGAGAGCCTCGTGCTCGATGGCTCGATGGCCCGGCCCGGTCTTTTGGGTGTGGCGGCGCTCGGCGGGCGTCTTACGGAGATCGTCGATGTCGCCCATTACGCGGCGACGCGCGGCGCGCCGCTGCCGATAGCGACGCGGAGTGCCGCGTGAGCGCCGGCGATTATGTCATCGTCCGCCTCGGCGCTCAGGAATTCGGCATTCCGGTGGCCGATATCCGCGATGTCTTGCGCCGCCAAAAAACGACGCCCGTCCCGCTGGCGCCGCGCGCCATCGCCGGCTTGCTCAATTTGCGCGGCCGCATCGCGACGGCAATCGATCTGCGTTTGCGTCTCGGCCTGCCCCCGGCTGCGGCGTCTGCCGAAGGAACGATGGTCGTGGTCGAGCGCGAAGGCGAGCTTTATGCGCTGACGGTCGATGCGGTCGGCGACGTCCTGCGCATCGAGCAAGACCGGCTCGAGCCCGTACCGGCAGCACGCGATCCGGAGTGGCGCCATGTCGCCACGGCGGTCTATGCGGCGGCGCACGGCCTTATCGTTCTTTTCGATGTCGGCCGCCTCCTCGATATCGTGCCGCGGCTGCGCGCCGCTTCCTGACCCCGCGGATTCGGACTATCCTCGCCGCTGCGAGGTCGCGTCAGCGGCCGTCCATCCGAAGAGGAAATCCATGGCCATTCTTGGCGTCGCGAAAGCGGTTTACGGCGTCGACGATCTCGACAAGTGCACGCAGTTCTTCACCGATTACGGGCTCGGTCTTCAAGAAAAGACCGCGCAGAAAACGGTGTTCGAGCTCGAGGACGGCTCGCAGGTGATCCTCAAGAAGAAGGACGATCCGGCGCTGCCGAAAGCCTGGTTCGACGGCAATGGCGTCAAAGAGACGATCTGGGCGGTCGACACGCAGGAATCGCTCGACCGGCTCGTTGCGAACTTGCAAACCGATCGCGAGGTACGGCGCGACAACGACGGCACCGCGCATTTCCTCGCCGATGACGGCATGCCGCAAGGGCTGGCGATCTTTCGGCCGCGTCAGGTGGTGAGCGCCGCCGACGAGATCAACACACCCGCGAAAGCCGCGCGCGTCAATCGCAACCGCACCTGGCGCAAGCGCGCGCACCCGAAAGCGATCGCGCATGTCGTGTTCCAGGTCGCGAACCCGCAAGCCTCGTTCAAGTTCTTCAAAGAGCGCCTCGGCTTCCGCCTTTCCGATACGCAGCGCAAGCTCGGTTGCTACGCGCGTGCGGACGGCAGCCACGAGCATCATAACATTTTCTTCTTCAACG
>DATGLO010000640.1:0-6413 GCA_035294105.1 Allostellaceae bacterium | reverse complement strand
GGCGACCGCGCCTTGCGGATTGGCCGGGCTGCAGAGATAGAAGAGCGCGCAACGCTCGAGGAGCGCTTTCGGGATCGCGTTGAGATCCGGCAGAAAGCCGGTTGCCTTGGTGCAGTCGAGATAGACCGGCTCGGCGCCGGCAAGCGTCGCGCCGCCGTTATAGACGTTGTAATAGGGGTTCGGCATCAGCGCCGTCGGGGTGCGGCCGGCTTTCTGCGGCGGCACAGCGAGCTGCGCCGCCAGAAACAGCGCCTCTTTGGTGCCATTGGCGATCAGCACATGGCGATCGCCCTCGATCATGCCCGGCGGCAAGCGATAGCGGCGCGTCAGCCAGGCGGCTGCGGCGGCGCGGTATTCGGGCGTCCCGGCCGGCGGCGGATAGCGGTTCCAGAGATCGGCTTTTTCCGCGAGGATCCGGGCCAGCATGGGCGGGGGCTGATGCTGCGGCTCGCCCACCGCCCAGGGGAGGATGGGCTCGTTGGTCTGAGGCCGGACGCCGTCGAGCAAGACCCGCAGCTTGGTGAACGGGTTGTCGGCCAGGGCATCGAGTCGCGGGTTGACAGGCAAGTCTAAGACCACCGTCTAAGTGACGGTAGAGTCATAGCATAATAGCCGACGGCTTTCAGCCGTCCGCTTTCCGGCTTTTCATGCCAGGTGCCGGCGGCCGGTTCCCGATGAGGTGAAAGCTGAGAGCTGAGAGCTGACAGCTTCCCGCTACTTCACCACCACCGTCCCAGTCATGAAGGGGTGGATCGAGCAAAAATACGGGTAGGTGCCCGGCTGGGTGAAGGTGAATGAAAAGCTATCCCCGCCGTCGAGCGCCGCCGATTTGAAAGCCGGCGGGCTGCCGGCATTGACGACGGTGTGCGGCTCGTCGTCCTTGTTGGTCCAGGTCACCTTGGTGCCGGCCGCGACCGTCAGCACCTTGGGCGAGAAAGCGAAATTGTCGATGTTGATGGCGTTGGGCGCGGTCGGCGGCACGTCGACCGGCGTTGCGCTCATTTTCATGCTCGGCATGCCGGGCATGTCCATGGCCGCCGTCTCGTCGCCCCGCGCGAGACTGCCGCAAGCAAGCGCCGCAACGGTAGAAGCGATGATCAGAAATTTTCTCATGATGCTTCAGGAAGCGAGCGCGTCGTCGCTGATGGCCGGTTTCGTGCCGGGGAAGCTGATATCGCGCACGCCGAGAGCGCCGCGCAATTTGTCGGCGGGGATTTGCAGCGGGCCCGGACCCGCGGCTTGCCCCGGCGCCGGCTGCGGATAGGCGGTGGAGCGCGCGGTCTGGAAGGTGACGTTGCCTTCGACCTTCTGCATCACCTGGTGGATATGGCCGTTGAGCACGGTCACCGAGCCGAAGCGCTTCAACGTCGTCAGCGCCTGCGCCGCGTCGTCCGTGCCCCAGCCCCATTCGGGATAGAGCGCCCAGAGCGGCATATGCGCGAAGACGACGAGCGGTGTGCTGGCACTGAGCGTACCCGTATCCTTCGCGAGCCATTGCAGTTGCTCGTCGCCGAGCGAGCCGAGGCCGCCGGCCTTCAGATTGACGACGTTCACGAGGCCGATGAAGTGGATGCCGTTCTGATCGAAGCTGTACCAACCGCCCGGCTGCGACATCTTCGTCGCAAAGCGGCTGAAGAATTCCTTGCCGTCGTCGTTGATGGTGTCGTGCTCGCCCGGGACGTAAGACACGTCGAGCGCGGCGGTTTTCATGATCCCGCTCGCCGCTTCGAACTGATCGGGCTTCGAGAGATGCGACACGTCGCCGGTATGAAGCAGGAAAGCCGGGCGACGCGGCATGGCCGCAACCTTGCTCAGCGCTTCGCGCAAGGTCGCGTCGGGTGTCGGATTGGGGTCCTTGTTGAAGCCGATATGCGAATCGCTAACCTGGACGAAGCTGAAATCACCCGATTGCGCCACCTGCTCGCCGAGCGCATGCGCGCGCGGCACGCCGCCGGTCACCGTCCACAGAATGCCGGCCGTGCCCCAGCTCATGCATTGCAGCACCCGCCGCCGCGTGGTGCCGCCCGTCTCTTTGGTCGCCATAGGACTTTCTCCCGATTGCCGATGACGGAAAGACCGCCGGCGGGGCCCGGATATTCGCCGCGCATGGCTGGGCGGCGTGCGGGAATAAACCGGTGCGGAGTCCGGTCTTATCCGGATCGGTACGCGTCGGGACGGCGGGATTTATGAGTTTCCCTCGATGAGAGTCGGGCGATGATCGGTGAGGAATTCGAAGCGGTGGTGCTGCCGCATCTCGACGCCGCCTACAATCTGGCACGCTGGCTCACCCGCAACCCGGCCGACGCCGACGATGTCGTGCAGGAAGCGGTGCTGCGCGCCGCCACCTATTTCGCCAGCTTTCGCGGCGCCAATCCACGCGCCTGGCTGTTACAGATCGTGCGCAACACCGCCTACGCCTCGCGCGCGTTGGTGCGCGGCGCGGTCACCGTCGCTCTGCCGGGCGACGAAGCCGGCGCGGCGATTGCGCCCCAACTGATCGACAGCGGCGACGATCCCGAGACCGCGCTCTTGAAGCGCGAGGATCACGCGCGAGTGACGCGGCTTCTCGCGGCGCTGCCGATCGAGCTGCGCGAAACCCTCGTTCTGCGCGAGATCGAGGAGCTTTCTTACAAGGAGATCGCGCAGATCACGCAGGCGCCGATCGGCACCGTGATGTCGCGGCTGTGGCGCGCGCGGCGGATGCTGGCAGCGGCGGTGCAGGCCGAGGAAGGTCGATGAAGCGATGAGTGGCGAATGCGAAAACCTGTTGCTCGTGCAGGCCGAGTTCGACGGCGAGCTCGACGCGGCCGACGCTTTGCGCGCGGCGCGTCATCGCCAGGATTGCGCGCAATGTCGCGACGCTTATGCCCAGCTCGAGGCGACGCGCGCGCTCTTGAAGGAAAGCGCGCCGCGCCATCGCGCGCCGGAAAATCTGCGCCGCGCCATCGCGACGGGCCTCGGTGCGCGGGCGACTCCGCTACCGGCGCCGCGACCGAAGCGCGGCTGGTGGCGCGAAGGTGCGAGCTTCGCCCTCGGCGCCGCGCTCGCGGCTTCGATCGCATTGCTGATCGCGATGCCGGCGCGGCAACCGGTGCTCGACGATGTCGTTGCGAGCCATATCCGCGCGCTGCAGCCGGGGCATCTCGAAGACGTGGTCTCGACCGACGAGCACACGGTGAAGCCGTGGTTCGACGGGCGCATCGATTTCGCGCCGCCGGTCAAAGACCTCGCCGCGCAGCATTTTCCGCTGCTCGGCGGCCGGCTCGATTATCTCGATCATCGCCCGGTCGCGGCGCTGGTCTATGGCAGCGCCAAGCACATCATCGATCTCTATGTCTGGCCGGAAGGCGGCGACAGCGCGCCCGCCAGCGCGGCGCAGAGCGGCTACAACGTCGTCTATTGGCGCGAGAACGGCATGGAGTTCTGGGCCGTGTCCGATCTCGAGGCGCACAGCCTCGCCGACTTCGTGCGCGCCTGGCGTTCTGCCACCTAAGTCGCGCCGCTAGCGGACGGACACCCGCGCCGCCAAGGGCCGCCTCAAGGCCAGCGCCGCGCCGAAGCCGCATAGCGCGGCGAAACCGAGCCACACGCCCGGCATCGCGCGGTTGGCGGTGACGTGGATGAGGTAAGTGCTGATCGCGGGGGTGAAGCCGCCGAAGGTGGCGGTCGCAAGGCTATAGGCAAGCGCGAAGCTCGAGGTGCGGATCGCTTCCGGCATGATCTCGGTCAGAAAGACGACCATCGCGCCGTTGTAGCTGCCGTAAAGGAACGACAGCCACAGCTCCACGATCAGCAGCCGCGCGAAAGAGGGCGCGCCGACCAGCCAGGCGAGCGCCGGGTAGGCGGTGACGAGCGCCAGCGCGGTGAAGAGCAGCAACAGCGGCCGCCGGCCGATGCGATCCGACACGGCGCCCATGACGGGCAACCAGATCAGATTGGATAGGCCGACGCACAAGGTCACGAGCAAGCTCGCGGTCGAGGAGAGATGCAGCTCGGTCGTGCCGAAGGTCGGCGTATAGGCGGTAATGAAATAGAACGACACGGTCGTCATCGTCGTCAGCAGCATGCCGGCGATGACGAGCGGCCAATGCGCGGCGACGCCGCGAAAGATCTCGCTCGCCGTCGCGCGATGCGCGCGCTTCTTGAATGCCTCCGTCTCGCTCAGATTGCGCCGCATCAGGAAGATCATCGGCACGATGAGGCAGCCGATGAAAAACGGGATGCGCCAGCCCCAGGCGGCGAGGTCGCTTGGCGGCAGCCACAAGCTCAAGCCTACGCCCAAGAGCGCAACCGCCATGACGGCGACTTGCTGACTGCCGGATTGCCAACTGACATAGAAGCCTTTGTGGCCCGGCGTCGCCATCTCGGCGAGATAGACGGAGACGCCGCCGAGCTCGACACCGGCGGAAAAGCCCTGGATCAATCGCCCGATCACGACGAGCACGGGCGCCAGCGCGCCGAGCGTCGCATAGCCTGGAACGAAAGCGATCAGCGCGATGCCGACCGCCATCAGGGATAACGTCAAGAGCAGCCCGGCGCGGCGGCCGTGCCGGTCGATATAGGCCCCCAAAAAGATCGCGCCCAGCGGCCGCATCAAGAAACCGGCGCCGAAGGTCATCAGCGACGACATCAAGGAGACGAAATCGCTGCCGTTCGGAAAGAAGGTGTGGCCGATCGTCGTCGCGTAATAGCCGAAGACGAAGAAGTCATACATCTCCAGGAAATTGCCGCTGGAGACGCGAATGACGGTGCGGGCGCGCACGGCGCGCGTCGAGGTTTCGCTCATCCGCGCGAGATTAGCGCGCGGATAGCGCGCCTGTCAGATGCCGTGCCGGCGGCGATAAGAGATACGGGCGCGCCAGGCATAGCCGCCGACGAAGCCAGCGACGAAAATGCCCGCTGTGAACAGCAGAAGTGCCATCGGATGCCTCGTCCTCTCGATAACACCGAATGCGCACGATTTTGTGACAGGCGGCCGCGAAGCGCGAGGCACGTGCCGCCGCGAAAAGGAGGGTGCCGCAAGCGGCACCCTCAAGGTTTCTGGAGAAACGATCGATAAGGCGCGAGGAACGAAAAATCGCGCCTCACCCGTTGCCGATAACAAAAATCGTGCCAGATGCCGGCAGCGAAAAAAACCGCGCCGCATGCGAATTTTTCGCGGCCGCGGCGCCGAGCTGGCGCGCGATTAGGCAACCGCGCTGTCTCTGCCCAGCCATTCAGCTGGTGCAATCCCGCCGCGGCGGCTTCCGCGCCCAGCGAAAAGGCGGAGAGCCTCGACGCTCTCCGCCTTCCCGCGTTCGGTTCGTGCCCGGCGGGTGGCGCGGCCATCGGCCTCACCACCTTCCGGACATGTCATCGCCGCCGCTCGATCGTTACTCGCCCTCCGCGCCGATCGCGTAGGCGGTTTCGCCATGCACCGCGTCGTCACCCACTTTGAGGATCGCGTCTTCCATCCGCAGCGGGGTGACGAACGAGATCACCTTGAGGATGATGAAGGTCGCGATCACGTTGTAGCAGATGATGAAAGCAGCCGCGAGCGCCTGGATCGCGAGCTGATGGCCGCTGTCGCCATAGAGCAGGCCGGTGACGCTGACGCCGGGGGCCTCCTTTTCGGTGCCGATGTACACCAGCATGTTGGGGTTGGCGAGAATGCCGACCAGCAAGCCGCCCGTCAGGCCGGCGACGCCGTGAGTCGAGAACACGCTGAGCGTATCGTCGACTTTCTGCATCATCTTGCTCTTCTGGAACTTGTTCATGCTGAGCCACGGAATGATGCCCGCGACGACGCCGGTGATGATCGCACCCGTGCCGTCGACATAACCGGCGCCGGGCGTGATCGCGACGAGACCGGCGATCATGCCGTTGACCGCGCCGATCACCGAGGGCTTGCCATAGGCCATCTTGTCGAGCAGCACCCAAACCAGCAGCGCGACGGCGGTCGCGGTGTTGGTGTTGAGCACGGCCGCACCGGCATCGGCATTGGCGAAGTAGGGATCGCCGCCGTTAAAGCCGTTCCAGCCGAGCCACAGGATGCCGGCGCCGACCAAGGTCACAAGCAGGCTGTTCGGCGGGAAGTTGTCGCGATCGGCTTGCAGACGCGGCCCGACCATGGCCGCGGCGACGAAGCCCGACGTCGCGGCGGCGAGATGGATGACGTAGCCGCCCGAGAAGTCCGCGGCACCCATGCCGGCAAGCCAGCCGCCGCCCCAGAGGCTATAGGCGCCGACCGTGTAGACCAAGGTCATCCACACCGGGCAGAAGATCACCCAGGCGCGGAAGCTCATGCGGCCGAGGACCGAGCCGGCGAGAATGATCACGGTGATCGCCGCGAACACGAATTGGAAGTAGATCAGTGTCGACATCGGGAATGCCATCGGCGGCATGCCGGAAGCGGCATCGGGAACGGTGGCTTG
>DATGLO010000639.1:0-3764 GCA_035294105.1 Allostellaceae bacterium | reverse complement strand
GTCGCCGGCGAGCGCTTTGCCGTGCGCAATTCGGGCGCGGTCGCGGTGGTCGAAGGCGCCGGCGCGCATTGCTGCGAATACATGACCGGAGGCATCGTCGTCGTTCTCGGCGAGACCGGCACGAATTTCGCCGCCGGCATGAGCGGCGGCGTCGCCTTCGTGCTCGACGAGAGCGGCACGTTCCAGCAGCGCTGCAACCTCGCGATGGTCGATCTAGAGCCGCTCGCCGATCAGGACGAGAATCTCGAGGCGCTGGAGCATCGCGGCGGGGATCTCGAGGCGCATGGCCTGGTCGACGTGGTGCACAGCCTGACGCAGAGCGATGCCAAGCTCTTGCATGGCCTCGTCGCGCGCCATGCGAGCTTTACCCAGAGCCCCAAAGCCAAAACGATCTTGGCGAGCTGGGAGCGCTATCGCTCGCGCTTCGTCAAGGTGATGCCGATCGAGTATCGGCGCGCGCTGCAGCAAATTCAGGCGCGGACCCGCGCCGCCGAGCGCCCCGGTGTCAGCGTGGCGGTCGGAGCGGCCGAATAAATGGGAAAGCCCACCGGCTTTCTTGAGTATCAGCGTCGTGATCGGTCTTACGAGCCGGTCGACGAGCGGCTTAAGCATTATCGCGAATTCGTACGGCCGCTCACCGAGGACGAACTCCGGCGGCAGGCCGGTCGCTGCATGGATTGCGGCACGCCCTATTGTCACACCGGCTGTCCGGTCAACAATCTCATTCCGGATTGGAACGACCTAATCTTTCGCGACGACCCGAAAGGCGCGCTCGCGGCCTTGCATCGCACGAACAATTTCCCGGACTTCACCGGGCGCATTTGCCCGGCGCCGTGCGAAGCCTCGTGCACCTTGAATCTCATCGAGGACCCGGTGACGATCAAGACAATCGAGCAGGCGATCATCGAGCGCGGTTGGTCCGAGGGCTGGGTCGAGCCGATGGTGGCGAAGCACCGCACCGGCAAGCGCGTTGCGGTCGTGGGCTCGGGGCCGGCGGGGCTTGCCTGCGCGCAGCAGCTGGCGCGCGTCGGCCATGACGTCGCGGTGTTCGAGAAGAATCCGCGGATCGGCGGGCTGCTGCGCTACGGCATTCCCGACTTTAAGATGGAAAAGAGCGTCATCGATCGCCGCATCGCGCAGATGCGCGCCGAGGGCGTCGAGTTCCATCCCAACAGCCATATCGGCGAAACGCGCAAGATGGCGGAACTGATGGCGCGCTACGACGCCGTCGTGCTGGCGATCGGCTCGGAAGTGCCGCGCGATCTGCCGGTGCCCGGCCGCGAGCTCAAGGGCATTCACTACGCGATGGAATTCCTGACGCAGCAGAATCGGCGCGTCGGCGGCGAAAAGGTCAACGGGCCCGACATCATGGCGACGGGCAAGCATGTGCTGGTGATCGGCGGCGGCGATACCGGCTCCGACTGCATCGGCACCTCGAACCGGCATGGCGCGAAATCGGTGACGCAGATCGAGATCATGCCGATGCCGCCCGAGCACGAGGACAAGCTGCTGACCTGGCCCGATTGGCCCATGAAGCTCAGGACCTCGAGCTCGCACGAGGAAGGCATTCATCGCGACTGGTCGGTGTCGACGAAGGCCTTCACCGGCAAGGACGGTCATGTCACCGGGCTCAGCTCGGTGCGCGTCGAATGGCGCACCAGCAATGACGGCCGGCCTCTGATGGAAGAAGTTCCCGACAGCAATTTCGAGATCAAGGCCGATCTCGTGCTGCTGGCGATGGGCTTCCTTCATCCGGTGAAGACGGGCGCCGTCGACGAGATCGGTCTCGCGCTCGATCCGCGCGGCAATATCAAAGCCGACACCAACAACTATCGCGGCTCCGTCGATAAGGTCTTCGCTTGCGGCGACGCGCGGCGCGGCCAATCGCTCGTCGTGTGGGCGATCCGCGAAGGGCGCCAATGCGCCCGCGCCGTCGACGAATATCTCATGGGAAGCTCAGACCTGCCGCGCTGAGCGGCAAAGTGAACGCCCGATTGCCCGCCGAGTTCCGCGCGTCACGCAATCGAGCCATGAGCGGCTTGCGCCGGCTGGGGCAGGACACTAAAGGGACGCGCGATGATGCGCAGAATTTTGGGCTGCGGCCTTGTTGCGTTGCTTTCCGCCTGCAGCGCCGAGCCGTCAACGACACCGCCTCCGCCTGCCGCCGATGCGAGCTACGTGCCGGGCGGCGCGCCGGCGATCCCATCCGTGGGCAATGCCGGACCCGATCAGCATTTCGCGCTCGGCAAAGAAGTCTCCGGCACCTGGTGGGGACTTTTCCAATCCCCCGCGCTCAACGACGTGGTGAACGAGGCGATCGCCGGCAATCGCAATCTCGCCGCCGCCCATGCCAGTCTCGATGCGGCGCACGAGGCGGTGGCGGTTGCCGCCGGCGGGCTCTATCCGCAACTCGACTTCGCCGCGAGCGCCGAGCGCCAACGCAATAACTTCCAGGCTTTCGGCATCCAGCTTTTCCCGCCGAAAGAGTTCAACACCTATAGCTTCGGGCCGACTGTCTCCTACAGCTTCAATCCTGTAGGGCTGACGACGCATCAGGTCGAGCGGCAAAAGGCCCTAGAAGAAGAGGAAGACGACGAGCTCAAAGGCGCTTACCTGACGCTGACCGGCAGCGCCGTCACGGAAGCGATCACCATTGCCTCGATCGAAGCGCAGATCGCCGCGGTGAACGCTCTCCTCGCCGACGATCAGCAAAACTTGAAGCTGGTGCAGGACGAGGTGAATGCCGGCGCCGGCACCGAGCTCGATATCGAGACCGCGAACAACCAGCTGGCCGCCGACCGAACCCAATTGCCGCCGCTGCGCCAGCAGCTCAGCGTCGCGCGGCACGCGCTCGCCGTGCTGGTCGGCAAGGCGCCCGGCAACTGGCAAGCGCCGGATTTCACTCTCGATCAACTAGCGCTGCCGCCGGAGTTGCCGGTCAGCTTGCCCTCGGCCTTGCCGCATCAGCGCCCGGACATCCTTGCCTCCGAAGCGCAATTCAAGGCGGCCGCGGCCGCGGTTGGCATCGCCAACGCACAGCTTTACCCGCAATTCACGATTTCAGGCGCGCTCGAGCAGGTCTTCACGCATCCCGATATCGCGTTCGAGCCGATCGGCAATATCTGGAACATCGGGATGAGCATGGCCGCACCGATCTTCCACGGCGGCTCGCTGACTGCGCAAAAGCGCGAAGCCGAAGATACCTATCAGGCGACCCTCGCTACCTATCAGCAGACTGTTCTCAGCGCGTTCGGCCAGGTCGCGGATGTCCTCGACGCGTTGAGCCACGATTCAGAGCAGCTCGGCGCCGAGCAGACGGCCAATCAATCCGCCGAGGCCACGCTGCGGCTCACGCGCACGAGCTATTCGCTCGGCAATGCCAGCCTTTTGCAGGTACTCGACGCGCAACGCCAGCTCGAGCAAGCCCGGCTGGGTCTCGTCCGTGCCCAGGCGCAGCGCTACCTCGATTCGGCGCAGCTTTTCGTCGCTCTGGGCGGCGGCTGGTGGAATCAGCCGCCGGTTCCTGCGGCGTCGGGCAAGCCGGCGTCTTAAACCTTCATCTCATGAGCATGCGCCATCACCGGCGTATGCTCCGGAGCATCGGCAATCCGTCGCAGCCCGTGCGGGCCGGCGATGTCCGCATGGTCGGCCATCGTCTCATTAAAGAAAAGGAACGGAGCGCCCGGCATGTGCGTTCGGGTCATGCGCCAGTTGTGCTCGCGCTGCAGAACTCGCTTCGCAGCGCGGATGAGAGAAACGCGATG
>DATGLO010000638.1:0-2311 GCA_035294105.1 Allostellaceae bacterium | reverse complement strand
GGCGGATCCAGGCTTGCTCGGGATCGAGATTCGCGAACGCCGCCGGCAAGGTGCGCGTGCGGAGCATGCCGAGCTGATGGCAGCCGACGCAGCCGCGATTTTTGATGTTGGTGAGATAGTCGTCGAGGGTTTCTTTCGCGGGGATCGCGCTCTTGCCGCCGAACTGATCGGCGCCCGGAATCTTCACCATCGAGTACCAATAGATCGCCGGGTAGTACATCGCGGCATCGGCCGCGGTCGGCGCCGGGATCGCGGTGAGGTCGAGATGATCGTTGCCGGGAATGCCTTTGACCTTGGGCGAATCGACGAGGCCGTAGCCGCGCACCCAGACGCCGTAATCGGCTTCCGGCAGATCGGGAATGAGATAGCGGCCCTTGTCGTCGGTGACGACGATCTTCGCAAATTTCGTCGGCAGCTCGGTGGTCTCGGCGATCACCCAGACGCCGGCTTCGGGACCGTGCACGCTCGTCACCGTGCCGCTGATCGATTTGAGGCCGGTCGGCGGCGTGTGCGTGAAAGCCGGGAGCTGAACCTGCGCCGATTGCGGACCCGGCGCCGCTGCGGGCGCCGGCGCCGATGGCGTCGCGGAAGCTGACGGCGACGGCGCTTGCGCGGACGCCGCGAAAGCCGAAGCGGCAAGCACGGCGAAGCTGACGGCGGATAGACGCAGCATATTCATGACGGGCCCTCCCAAAAGTACGGCGAACGTATTTAACTGTTTCCAGCGCCGCGTGCGATCGGAACACGCGCGTATTTGTTTCCATTACACGGACGCGAGCGCGCGCCTGTCAAGCGGAACGACGGTCGCGCTTCTATCGCGGAGGCAAAAGCGCCTATGATCGACATCCGAATCTCAGAACGAGAGAACCGGAGACTAGAATGGCCTCGCTCAACTTCCGCCGCGCGCTCCTCGGCGCGCTTCCCTCGATCGTCACCCTCGCGGGCGTCGCGCTGCTCGCCAATCAACCCGCGCCGGCGCAAACCGAAGCCGCGCAATCCTCGAATTGGGTGAACGAGCCCGGCTCGAACCGCTTCGGCGTCGGGCTCAACGGGCTCGGCGGCACCCATGCGACGCCTATGTTCGCATCCTCGACCGACATCACCGGTTGGGGCATCACCGACATGAAGACGCGGACGCCCTCGGCGCCGCTGCCGGCCGAGGTCATGCCCGGCGCGGGAACGCGCTCGATCGAAGCCGGCGGCAACGATCTCGGCGGGCTGCTGCCGCCGCTCGATCAGCGGTGAAATGGCTGTCAACGACCAGCATTCGGCTATCAACTAAAAAAGCCGTCATGGCCGTGCTTGTCACGGCCATGACGATTTAGGTTGTAATGAGCGGTGAGAAGGCTCTGCCGTCCAGAAACCGAAACCGGACAGCCGTGGAACAGGTCCGGGGATGACGAAAAAAAAAATACGTGCGAGGCGATGAAGCCGATGACCAAAAGCTGAGCGCTGAGAGCGCATGATGAAGTCCCTGCTCCGCGGCGCGCTGCGTCTTCTCACCTGGCTCGCGGTGCTGTGGACCATCTATGAGGAGCAGAACCACCTCGCGCTCTATCTCGGCGATCCCGAGATCGCGCTCGGGCTCGGCGAATATCTCGATATCGCGGCGACGCTTCTGCTGCTCGGCTACGCGATCTATGAAATATTCCATTTCGCCGGCGCGACGCACGGCATCGAGCGCTATTTCGCCGCGCATCCCGCGCTCGACGCGCTGACCCTCGTGCTCGTCGCCGCGCTCGGCTGGGGCGTCTATCGCGATCTCGGCCACTTCCAGCATCTTTATCTCGGCGCCGAGGGCAGCTTGCCGTTCGGCGACGATTTCGACGAAGCCGCCGCCGCGCTGCTCGTCCTCGGCGTCATCAAGACCGGATACCACGCGCTGCACGCGCTGCGCGGTCTGGGCCGGCTCGGCCGCCGCCGCGCCTAGCCTTCCTTGCGGCGGCGCGCACGCGTTCGCGCCGCTTTGCGCGCCGCCGCCGAGCGTTGCGCCGGACTCTTGGTCTGCGCCGCTTTCCGCGCCGCGGCCGAACGCGAGGAGGCGCTGCGGCGCGCCGCCGCGCGGTGCGCTTGGCGGGAGAGCGCCTGACGCGAAGCCGAGCGGCGCGGCTCGCGCTTCAGCGCGTCCTCGACCGCGCGCGAGACGCGCGGCCGGCGTTGCGGATGGCGCCGTCCCTGCCCCGCCTCGTAGGCGTAGCGCGCGCTTTTGCGCGTGCGGCTCTTCGCCTGGCCGCGCTTCGGCGGCGGCAGATCGACGCCGGCGCGGCGCGCTTCGGACAGGCCGATCGCGATCGCCTGCTGCGGCGAGCGC
>DATGLO010000637.1:0-5676 GCA_035294105.1 Allostellaceae bacterium | reverse complement strand
CTTCCCACCACGCCTCGATCTCGCCGAGCAAGCGGCCGATCTCGGGGCCTTCGGGGATACCGGCCGCGGCAATGTCGGCGCCGCGCAAGGGAAAGGCGACCGGCTTCCATTTCTTGGCGGCGGCGAGGAGCTTTTTCACGGCCGGCATCGCGCCCGAGACAGCGGCGGTCACCAGCACGCGATCAACATAGAGGTCGCGGCCGAGGCGATAGAGCAGCCTGCGCTGCGCGGCGACATCGGTCGCGAGGCCGACGGGCTCCATCAGCGCGACGAGCCGCTCGCGATCGGCATTGGAGAATTTGAGCTTCTTCGCGACGCCCTCGGCATCCTCGGCGATCAGCGCCGCGAGGCGGCGGATCGCGTCAGGCGCGGGCTCGAGCTTCAGCAGCCGCGCCAGCGCCTCGATGCCGCGCGTCTTCGGCAGGATGCGCGCGAGTACGCCGTCTTCCTGCATCATCTGAAGGCTCGGCACCGGATCCTTGGCGCGCAGCAGCTTTACGAGCTCGGCCTGGACGCGCTCGCCCGACAAGGTCGGCAACAGCGGCGCCGAGGCGCGGCAAGCGGCGCGCGCCGCTTCGTCCGCCGCGCCGCGCCCGTACCACGCGTGGAAGCGATAAAAGCGCAACAGCCGCAATACGTCCTCGCGGATGCGCGTCGCGGGGTCGCCGACGAAACGCACCTTGCCGGCGCGCAAATCCTTGACGCCGTCGTGATAATCGAAGACCTCGCCCTCGTCGCTGAGATAGAGCGCGTTCATGGTGAAGTCGCGGCGCGCCGAATCCTCTTTCCAATCGGCCGAGAAGGCGACGCGCGCCTGGCGGCCGAATGTTTCGACGTCGCGGCGAAGCGTCGTTATTTCGAAAGGCCGCTTGTCGGTGACGGCGGTGATCGTGCCGTGCGCGATGCCGGTGGGCAGCGCCTTGATCTTCGCCGCGGCGAGGCGGCGCATGATCTCTTCGGGAAAGAGCGGCGTCGCGATGTCGATATCGCCGATCGGCCGCTTCGCCAGCGTGTCGCGCACGCAGCCGCCGACGAAGCGCGCATCGCCCTTGAGCGCCGTCAGCACGGCGCGGCTCGCTTTGTCGGTCATCCAGCTGGGCGGCTTGATCTTCATGATCGTTCTTCAATCGGCCTCGTTCCGCGACGCCGGTTCAATACGCCCCGGCACGACGGTATCGCCGCTGACATGCGGCGGCACATATTGGCCGTTCCGCGGTGCGCCGAAATCGACGCTCAAGAGCACCAGCGTCAGCGAGGTGAGCGCCAGCCCCGCCACCGCGAGCCAGATCCAGGCGACAGGGATATTGATCTGCTTGCCCGCCATGCCGCGCCACAGGATGTAAAGTACGGTCGGCAAGAGCAGCGGTACGATGATGGTGAGGAAGGCCCGCCCCATCCTCGCCCCGCGCACGCTTATTGACTGAGCGCGTCGGCGAGATTGACGAGCATTCCCGCCGTCGCGCCCCAGATGTTGCGGTGAAGATAGGGAATCGCCCAGAAAAAGCGCTGCTTGCCCGCGAGCTCGCGCGATTTCCATTGGTGATTGCGCTTGTCGAGGATGAAATCGAGCGGCACCTCGAAGACCTCGGCGACTTCGACGGGATCGGGCGCGTAAGCCGGCGGCGGCCGCACCAGGCCGACGACCGGCGTCACCTCAAAGCCGGTGCCGGTAAGCCAGGTATCGAGCCGGCCGGCGAGCTCGACATAATCGCGTTTGAGGCCGATCTCTTCCTCGGCCTCGCGCAGCGCGGCGGCCGTCGCATCGGGATCGCTCGGCTCGATCCGTCCGCCGGGGAGCGAAATCTGCCCCGCGTGATCGGCGAGATCGGCCGAGCGCAGCGTGAGCACCACGAACCACCCGTCCTCGCGCTCGACCAGCGGCACCAGCACCGCGGCGCGGATGTTGTTCTGCTCGGGGCTGCCATTGCCCTGCCGGCCGATCGGGCGCGCTTCGAGGCGCGCGCGGATTTCCGCGCGCATCAGCCGCCTACGCCGGGCGGGTCCAGCCGGAAGAACGTCCCTTTGCTCCATACCCCGAACCGGATCGCGTCGCCGACCCGCTCCTCAACACCCCATTCGACCAACTCGTAGAATACCGGCCGCGCGAGCCGCGCTTCCAGCCGATTTCGCACCAGAACGTACGGCCGGGGCGTCGCGGTGGCGGGATCGGTTTCAATCCGCAACGGGTGCGCGGCGTCGGCCGTCACAAAATCGCCGAGATTGGTGCGAAAGATGAGCGCTTGATCGCTGCCTTGCCCGCGGCGATCGACCGCGACGGCGATAAACGGTGCGTCATCGACCGTAATCCGGCCGCGTTCGGCAGGCGTTGCCAACCAATAAACGCCGGCCGCATCGCGCTCCAGCACTGTGCTGAACAGCCGCACCAATGCCGAGCGATTGATTGGAGTCCCTCGATAGAACCAGCTACCATCGCGATCGATGCGGATATCGAAATGTCCACAATCCCGCGGCGGCGCGCGATTTTGCTGCGCGGGTGCGGCAGCCGCGGCTTCGATGCGCGCCAATTCGCGGTCATCTGCGTTTGAGTCGGTCGCCACGCGCTATTCCTATGAGCCGAGGAGCTACGCCCTTGAGCAATCCTGAAAGCCTTCACGCATTAAACACGTCGGGAGGCGGTTCCGGCGACTTGGCCGCCGAGATCGATGCGCTCGGCCAGCGCCTCGCCGCGGTGCGCGAGCGTATCGGCCGCGTCATCTTCGGCCAGCGCGAGGTCATCGATCAAGCCCTCATCACCTTGCTCGCCGGCGGCCATGCGCTCTTGATCGGCGTGCCCGGCCTTGCCAAGACGCGGCTCGTCGAGACGCTCGGCACGGTGCTGGGTCTCGAGGACAAGCGCATCCAATGCACGCCCGATCTGATGCCCGCCGACATCCTCGGCTCCGAAGTGCTCGAGGAGAGCGAAAGCGGCCGGCGCTCGTTCCGCTTCATCGCCGGGCCCGTCTTCTGCCAATTGCTGATGGCCGACGAGATCAACCGCGCCAGCCCGCGCACGCAATCGGCGCTGCTGCAAGCGATGCAGGAGCATCGCGTCTCGGTCGCGGGCCAATACCACCCGCTGCCCAAGCCCTTCCATGTGCTGGCGACGCAGAATCCGCTGGAGCAGGAAGGCACCTATCCGCTGCCGGAAGCGCAACTCGACCGCTTCCTCTTGCAGATCGATGTCGGCTATCCCGATCTCGAGGCCGAGCGGCAGATGCTGCTCGCGACCACCGGCACCGCGGAGGAGCAGGCGAGCGCGGTGTTGAGCGCAGCCGAGCTCGCCGCGGCGCAGCGCCTTGTCCGCCGCGTGCCGGTCGGCGAAAGCGTCGTCGAAGCGATCTTGAAGCTGGTCCGCGCCGGCCGGCCCGGCAGCGGCGAGGGCGAGGGCGACGCGCAGATCGCCTGGGGTCCGGGCCCGCGCGCGAGCCAGGCGCTGATGCTCGCTTGCCGCGCGCGTGCTCTGCTCGACGGGCGCTTCGCGCCCTCGGTCGATGATGTCGTCGCGCTCGCACCGCCGGTCCTGCGGCACCGCATGGCGCTCACCTTCGCGGCCCGTGCCGAGGGCGTGTCGCTGGGCCAGGTCATCGATCGGTTGCTCGCGCCGCTGCGCTGATGGCGGAAGCCGCGGTCCTTCAGCATCGTGCGGAACAAGCGGCGACGGCGCTGCCGCCGCTTCTTGTCGCGGCGACGAGAGTGGCCGCGACCGTCGCGCAGGGTGTGCACGGCCGGCGCCGGGTTGGGCAAGGCGAGACTTTCTGGCAATTCCGCCAATACATGCCGGGCGACGCCGCGACGCGCATCGATTGGCGCGAAAGCGCGAAATCGCAGCGGCTCTATGTGCGCGAGACCGAATGGGAAGCGGCGCAGAGCGTGTGGCTGTGGCGCGACGCCTCGCCGTCGATGGATTACGCCTCGGCGCGCGACGTGCCGACGAAACGCGCGCGCGCCGATCTGCTGACCTTGGCCTTGGCGGCGCTGCTGCTTCGCGGCGGCGAGCGCGTGACCTTGCTCGGCACCGGCGTCGCGCCGAGCCATGGCCGCGCCGTGCTCAACCGCATGGCGCAACAGCTCAAGCGCGAAACGACGGACGGATTGCCCGCGATCGAGCCATTGCCGCGCTACGCTCAACTTGTGCTGATCGGAGACCTGCTGGCGCCGCTCGAGGAAACCGCGCGCCTGGTCGCGTCTTATGCCGCGACCGGCTTGCGCGGCTTTTTGTTGCAGGTGCTCGATCCGGCGGAAGAGACCTTGCCTTTCGACGGCCGTGTGCGTTTCGAAGGCATGGAGCGCGAGGACCCGCTGTTGATCAGCCGCGTCGAGACCATCCGCGGCCAATATACCGAGCGATTGGCGCGGCATCGCGCCGGCCTCGCCGCCATCGCGCGCGCCGCCCGCTGGCGCTTTGCGACCCATCGCACCGACAAGCCGCCCTATACCGCGCTGCTCGCGCTTTACACCGCGCTCGCCGAGAGCGAGGCGTGATGCGGCGGACTCGGAACATACCCCCCACCCTAACCGTCCCCTTCAAGGGGGGAGGGGACGCGTTTGAAAGACCTTCCCCCCTTGAGGGGGAAGGTCGCAACGCGCGAGCGTTGCCGGATGGGGGGTCAGCAAAGGCGATGTCGCCATGCTGAGTCTCGGCGCGCTCGCTTTTGCCTCGCCCTGGCTGCTCCTCGGCCTCGCCGCGCTGCCGGTCTTGTGGTGGCTCTTGCGCGTGACGCCGCCGGCGCCGAAGCGCGTGCGCTTCCCCGCCTTGCGCCTGCTTTTGGGCTTGCAGCCGCATGAGGAAACGCCGGCCAAGACGCCGCTGTGGCTGATCCTCCTGCGCATGGCGCTGGCGGCACTGATCATCCTCGCCCTCGCCCACCCGCTGCTCAACCCGACGGCGGGCCTCGCCGGCAAAGGGCCGCTGGTGCTCGCGGTCGATAACGGCTGGAGCGCGGCGCGCCATTGGGACGAGCGGCGCAACGCGCTCGACGATCTCGTTGCCGAAGCGGATCGCGAAGGCCGCAACGTCGTGTTGCTGCCGACCGCGCCGCTGCCGGGCGATGCGGCCGCGCCGCCGCTTTCCTTGCTGCGGCCAGCCGAGGCGCGCGGCGCGATCAGCGAGCTGGCGCCGATGCCCTGGCCCGAGGATCGCAATGCCGCGCTGGCGCGGCTCGCCGCGCTCGATCTTTCCGGGGCCGAGCTGGTCTGGCTGTCGGACGGCATCGATGACGGCCACGCGCTCGATTTCGCGAAGAGCTTGCAAAAGCTCGGACCGCTGCGCGTCATGAGCGACGCGCCGGCCGATCTGCCGCGGCTCTTGGCCGCCGCCGACCCCGAGGACAAGGACCTGACCGCGACGGTGAAGCGCGCCGACGCCGCGCTCCCCGCCGAGGTCACCGTCCGCGCGCTCGGCGAAGACGGCCGGCTGCTCGGCCGCGCGCAAGTGACGCTCGACGCCGGCAAGACGGAAGCGGTCGCGCGTCTTCCCATGCCGAGCGAGCTGCGCAATCAGGCGACCGAGATCGCGATCGAAGGCGAGGCCTCGGCGGGCGCGGTGCTGCTGCTCGACGAGCGCTGGCGCCGCCGCCCGGTCGGCATCGTCGCGCCGCACGCCGCGCAAGGCGCGCAGCCGCTGCTCTCGGGCGCCTATTATCTCGACAAGGCGCTCTCGCCCTTCAGCGAGGTACG
>DATGLO010000636.1:0-4150 GCA_035294105.1 Allostellaceae bacterium | reverse complement strand
GTGGTAAACGCCGTGGCCACGCCGTAGTCGACGTCGGCACGCAGCGTGTGCAGCGGCACGCGACCCTCGCGATACCACTCCATGCGCGCGATCTCGGCGCCGCCCAGACGGCCGGAGCAGTTGATCCGGATACCCAGCGCGCCGAGCCGCATTGCCGACTGCACGGCGCGCTTCATCGCGCGGCGGAAGGCGACGCGGCGCTCGAGCTGCTGGGCGATGCCGTCGGCGATCAGCTTGGCCTCGATCTCGGGCTTGCGGATTTCGACGATGTTCAGGCTGACCTCGCTGTCGGTCATCTTGGCGAGGTCGGCGCGCAGTTTCTCGATGTCGGCGCCCTTCTTGCCGATGACGACGCCCGGCCGCGCCGAATGGATGGTGATGCGCGTCTTCTTCGCGGCGCGCTCGATGATGATCTTGCTGACGCCGGCCTGCTGCAGGCGATCGTTCAGGAACTTCCTGAGCTTCAGGTCCTCGTGCAGCAAAGTGCTGTAGTCCTTGCGCGCGAACCAGCGCGAATCCCAGGTGCGATTGATGCCGAGCCGAAGCCCGATCGGATTGACTTTCTGACCCATCAGGCCTTCTCCTCGGCGCCCTTCTCCGGCTCGTCGGCGCGCTCCCGCACGACGACACGAAGATTGGCGAAATATTTCTGGACCCCGGCCGAGCGGCCGCGGCCGCGTGCATGGAAGCGCTTCAACACGAAAGCACGGCCGACCGACGCCTCGCCGACGACCAGCTTGTCGACGTCGAGCTGATGGTTGTTCTCCGCGTTGGCGATCGCCGCCTGCAGCACTTTCTTCACGTCGCGCGCGATCCGGCGCGGCGAGAAGGTGAGCTCGTGCAGCGCCGCGTTGGCGGGCTTGCCGCGGATCGATTGCGCGACGATGTTGAGCTTGCGCGCGCTGGTGCGCAGCGCCGTGGCTGTTGCCGATGCCTCAGTTTCCGCGAGGCGGCGCGCTTGCGGCTTCTTGCTCATGCTTCGCGCTTCACTTTGCGGTCGGCCGAGTGGCCGTGGAAGGTGCGCGTCGGCGCGAACTCGCCGAACTTGTGGCCGATCATGTGCTCGGTCACCAGCACCGGGATGAACTTGTGCCCGTTGTAAACGCCGAAGGTCAGGCCGACGAATTGCGGGAAGATCGTCGAACGTCGCGACCACGTCTTGATGATCTCGTTGCGTCCGCCGCCCCGGGCCTTGTCGGCCTTTTTCAGCAGATAGCCGTCGACGAACGGCCCCTTCCATGTCGAGCGCGCCACTCTCGCTCTCCCTTACTTCGTGCGACGACGGACGATGTAGCGGTCCGTCGCCTTGTTGTGCCGCGTCTTCGTGCCCTTGGTGCCCTTGCCCCAAGGCGTGACCGGGTGACGGCCGCCCGAGGTGCGGCCTTCGCCGCCGCCATGCGGATGGTCGATCGGGTTCATGGCCACGCCGCGCACCACCGGCCGCTTGCCGAGCCAGCGATTGCGGCCGGCCTTGCCGATCGAAACGTTTTGGCGATCGGGGTTCGAGACAGCGCCGATCGAGGCCATGCATTCGGCGCGCACCATGCGCACCTCGCCCGAGGAGAGACGCAGCAACGCGTAGCCCGCGTCGCGGCCCACGAGCTGGGCGAAAGTGCCGGCCGAGCGCGCAAGCTGACCGCCCTTGCCGGGTTTCATCTCGACATTGTGAATGATCGTTCCGACGGGAATGTTGCGCATCGGCATCGCGTTGCCGGGCTTCACATCCACGCGGTCGCCGGCGACGACCTTGTCGCCTGCGGCGAGACGCTGCGGCGCGAGGATATAGGAGAGCTCGCCGTCCTCGTATTTGATGAGCGCGATGAAGGCCGAGCGGTTCGGATCGTATTCGAGCCGCACGACCTCGGCGGTACCTTCCTTGCGGCGCTTGAAATCGACGGTGCGCAGACGCCGCTTGTGACCGCCGCCGCGCTGGAACACGGTGATGCGGCCACGATTGTTGCGGCCGCCGCTCTCGCGCTTGCCCTCCGTCAACGCTTTGACCGGTCCGCCGGACCACAGCTCGCTGCGGTCGACCAGCACCAATTGGCGCCGGCCCGGGCTCGTCGGTTTATATGTTTTCAACGCCATCACTAGATTCCCGTGGTCACGTCGATCTTGGAGCCTTCGGCCAAGGTCACGATCGCTTTCTTGTAATCGGAGCGCTGGCCGGGACGGCCGCGGAAGCGCTTGGTCTTGCCTTTGACGAGGATGGTATTGACCGCCGCGACCTTCACCTTGAAGAGGCCTTCGACGGCAACCTTCACCGCGCGCTTATCGGCATCGAGCGGCACGCGGAACGTCACTTGATTGTGCTCCGACGCCATCGTCGCTTTTTCGGTGATCACCGGCGACAGGATCACGTCGTACATCGCTTCGCGCGACAGCTTCGGCACCTCGCGCGGGATGAAACGGAACCGGCTCATTTGAGACGCGCCTCCAGATGCTGCACGGCATCGCGCGTCACGACGAGCGTGTCGCGACGCATGATGTCGTAGACGTTGGCGCCTTGCTGCGGCAGCACGTCGATGCCGGGCAGGTTGCGCGCCGCGCGGGCGAAATTCTGATCGAGCTCGGGCCCGTCGATGATCAGCACCGAAGTCCAGCCGAGGGCCGCGAACTGCTTGGCAAGGGCTCCCGTCTTCGGCTCTTTCATGGACGCTTTGTCGAGGACGACGAGCTTGCCTTCCTTCTGCTTGGCCGTCAGCGCAGTCTTGAGCCCGAGCTGGCGCACTTTCTTCTGCAGATCGAAGCCGTGATCGCGGACCACCGGGCCGAAGATCGTTGCGCCGCCGCGGAACTGCGGCGAGCGCAGCGAGCCTTGACGCGCGCGGCCGGTGCCTTTTTGCGCCCAAGGCTTCTTGGTCGTGCCCGAAATATCGCTGATGCCCTTGGTCTTGTGAGTGCCGGCGCGCCGCTTCATCAGCTGCCAGTGGATGACGCGCGCGAGGATGTCCGTGCGCACTTCAGGGAGGCCGAAGACCTCGTCGGCGAGATCGATATCGCCCGCTTCCTTGTTCTCGAGGCTGGTGACTTTGAGCTTCATCTCAGCCTCCCGCCTGCGTCTGCTGCGCTTCGCGCAGCGCCGCCGGGAACGGCAGACCCTTCGGTGCCGGACGCTTCGCCGCGTCCTTTACGAGGACATAGGCGCCGTCGAAGCCGGGCACCGCGCCGACGACGTAGATGAGGCCGCGCTCGGCATCGGCGCCGAGGATCTTCAAATTCTGCGTGGTCACGCGTTCGACGCCGTAATGGCCGGCCATCTTCTTGTTCTTGAAGGTCTTGCCCGGATCCTGGCGCTGACCCGTCGAGCCGTGGCTGCGGTGAGAGACCGAAACGCCGTGGGTCGCGCGCAAGCCGCCGAAATTCCAGCGGCGCATCGCGCCCGAATAGCCGCGGCCCTTGGTGGTGCCCGTGACGTCGACGAACTGACCGGCGATGAAATGCGCCGCCGAAAGCTCGGCGCCGACCTCGAGCACCGCGTCGGGCGTCACGCGAAACTCGACCAGCTTTGCCTTCGGCTCGATCTTCGCCTTCGCGTAATGGCCGCGCAGACCCTGGCCGACATTCTTCACCTTGGCCTTGCCGACGCCGAGCTGCACGGCGGTGTAGCCGTCCTTCTCGGCCGTGCGCACGGCGACCACCTGGCAATTGTCGACCTTCAGCACCGTGACCGGCACGTGATCGCCGGCTTCGGTGAATTGTCGGGTCATGCCCAGCTTTTGGGCGATGAGTCCGGTACGCATGACAAATCCACCCTTAGAGCTTGATCTCGACGTCGACACCGGCGGCGAGGTCGAGCTTCATCAGCGCGTCCACCGTCTGCGGCGTCGGATCGACGATGTCGAGCACGCGCTTATGCGTGCGAATTTCGAATTGCTCGCGCGACTTCTTGTCGATATGCGGCGAGCGCAGCACCGTGAACCGCTCGATCCGCGTCGGCAACGGGATAGGACCGCGCACCCGCGCGCCGGTCCGCTTTGCGGTACTCACGATCTCGCTCGTCGACTGATCGAGCACGCGATGATCGTAAGCGCGAAGCCGGATACGGATATTCTGATTGTCGAGTGCCATTTTCTTCTGTCCCTTGATTCACGGGCGGAAAAGCCGCCGTGTCGATCCTCTCTGCCCGTGCTCCGCTTACTTTATGATC
>DATGLO010000635.1:0-3025 GCA_035294105.1 Allostellaceae bacterium | reverse complement strand
CTCATCGTGCACCGCGAGGGCGAGCTTCACCTGCGCGTCTTCTTTCGCGATCAGCGTGCCGGTGAGGGCGATATGGCCCTTGGGCGTGAATTTGATCGCGTTGGCGAGAAGGTTGACCATCACTTGGCGCAGCTGCAGCGGCAGGCCGCGATAAGCGGGCGGCAGCCGCGGATCGATCCGCAGGGTCAGCGCCAGGCCTTTTGCCTCGGCTTGCGGCCGCACGATCGCGACGGCGCCGCCCAAGACCTCGTGCAGCACGAAGCTTTCGATCGGCGCCGTCAGCTTGCCCGCTTCGAGCTTCGAGAGATCGAGCACGTCGTTGATCAGCGAGAGCAAGCTGCGCGCCGAATGCTGCAGAGTCGCGAGCATGTCGCGCTGCTCGGCATCGAGATCGGTGCGCGCGATGAGCGAGCCCATGCCGATGACGCTGTTGAGTGGCGTCCTGAGCTCGTGGCTCATCACCGCGAGGAAGCGGCTCTTCGCCAGCGAAGCCGCTTCGGCCTCGCGCTTGGCGGCAAAGAGACGGCGGACGAGGCTCGCGGCATAGGCTGGGATCAATACGAGCGCCAAGCCGATGCCGGCGGCGGCGGGCCAGCGCAGCTGCCAATAGGGCGTGGTGACAAAGACAACGGCGGCACCGGCGATCGCGAGCACCGCGCAAGCGATCAGCGATTTCACGCCGAAGCGGAAGCCGAAGCCGAGGATCACCCAGAGATAGATCGAGAACCACGGCGCGCCATAGGGCCCGCCGATATGGAGAAAGACCGATATCAGCGTGATGTCGTTGATCATCGCCGCGGCGCGGCGCAGGACCGAGGGCGTTGGATCGGCCATCAGGTGAATGAAGAGCAGCCAGCCGGTGAGGAGGCCGGGCACGTCGACCGCAAGCAGCGGCAGGATCGCGCCGTCGCCCTTGCCGAGATAGGCGAGGCCGGCGAGATAAACGAGCACCGCGCCGGCGATGAAGAGACGGATGATCGCCTGCTGCGGCTCGGTGTCGGGACGCACGGTCAGATCGCGCGTCACCGTGTTGAGGCCGCGGATCGCGACCGTGATCGCGGCAAGGCCCGGCCCGGCGAGCGCCAGGCCGAGACCGATCATCGCGAAATCAGGCGAGGGGATCGGCACGAGGTGCAATTCGGCGAGCGCCGCGACGACGAGCGGCGTCGCGACGGCGTAGATCGCCAGCGCCACCGTCACTGCTCGGGCCGACCAGTTGATGGCGGCTGGCGGCAAAACCTCCTGCGCGTCGCTCAATTCGAGGCGCTCATTCCACGGCGTTCATGAACGCGGCTTCCGGTCCCCGTCCGGCGATGGAAACGCTTTCGCCCAATCGAAAGCGCCCCCGTTCCATAGTGCCGATTTTTGCGCCAAAAATCTATAGCTTGGTGGCGCCGCGCGTTTCATCGACCAGATGTTGATAGCTTTCCCGCGCGCCGCGCTGCGGCATAGACGAAGACCAGGGCCAGCACCGGGATGACCAGCGGCCAGCGCAGGGTCAGGAAGCCGGCCGCGGCCAAAGCCGCGCCCATAGCGTAGCCCAGCCAGGCAAGGCCATAGACGGCGAAGCCGGGCTCGGCTTTCGGATAGCCCGATATCCGGTCGGTCACGCTCTGGGCGAAGTGCAGGAGATTGCCGGTGATGAAGGTCGTGTGGCCCGGCACTTCGAGCCGCGATGACAGCGGATTCTGCAGCCCCATCGCGACGACCAGCGGAACGAGCGTCCAGATCGCGGCGCTCGCATCGGCCAGCAATAGCATCGCCGCCTCGGCGAGCAGCGCGATCACGGGCGGCCAGGCGAAGCGGCGCAGCAACGCGTAGCCGATGCCGCTGGCGACAAGGAAAATTGCGATCACGCCGGCATATGCCGCGACGGGAAGATCGGCGCGATGAAACAAGGCCAAGCCCATCAGCACCGTATTGCCGGTCATCATGCCGGCGAAAGCCTTGAAGCGCAGATAGCCGATGGCGTCGGCGTAACCCGCGATCGCCGCGAAGGCAAAGGCCAGCGGCATGGCCTACGCCATCGGGTTGCGAACAAGCTCATCATTGCGAGCGAAGCGAAGCCATCCGGAAGCCACATCCGGGCGTTGCCCCGGATTGCTTCGTCGTTTCGCTCCTCGCGATGACGGCAAGCGAGTCTTAAGCCGACGCCGCGGCGATGGTCGAGGCGGTGAGGGCGCGCTCGCGCGGCAGGGTGAAAGTGACGGTGGTGCCGACGCCCTTCTGGCTCTCGATGCCCAGCCGCCCGCCATGCAGCTCGACGAGGCCGATCGCCAGCGGCAGGCCGAGGCCGGTGCCGGGATGGCGGCGGCTCCAGGCGCTCGCCACCTGGCCGAAGCGCGTGATCGCGGTCTCGATCTCGGCGGCGTCCATGCCGATGCCGTGATCCGCCACCGCGACGTGATAGCCCTCGGAATCGAAGCGCGCCGAGAGCAGAACGCGGTCGCCCGCCTGGCTGAACTTCACCGCGTTGGTGACGAGATTGAGCAGCACTTGCTTCAGCTTTAAGGGGTCGGCGCGAAGCGGCGGCAGATCGGCCGCGAGATCGACATCGACGCCGATCTCCAAGGCGCGGGCGCGCTCGCCGACGAGCTGCAGCACGTCGCGCACCACGTTCGCCAGCTCGGCCTCTTCCTCGTCGAGCTCGACCTTGCCGGCCTCGAGCTTCGAGACGTCGAGGATGTCGCTGATGATCCCGAGGAGATGCTGCGCGCTCGAGCAGATGTCGCGCGCATAGCCGACATAGCGCTGGCTGCCCAAGGGTCCCATGATCTCGTCGGCCATCACCTGGCTGAAGCCGATGATGGCGTTGAGCGGCGTCCTCAACTCATGGCTCATATTGGCGAGGAATTCGGTCTTGCTGCGGCTCGCGAGCTCGGCCTCCTCCTTGGCGTGGATGAGGGCGAGCTCCGCCGCCTTGCGATCGGTGATGTCGAGCGCGGCGGTAACGACCAGGGCCGGCCGGCCGGCCGCGTCGTGCAACAGCGCCTTGGTCGTCAGCAGCACGCGGCGCTCGCCATCA
>DATGLO010000634.1:0-4357 GCA_035294105.1 Allostellaceae bacterium | reverse complement strand
CGGCCGGGGCGTAATCCCGGGCGGCCGCTCTGGTCCGCGAGCGAGGACGACAGGGGCACGGCGGACGGGCTCATTTCACCACCCCCTGGAACGGCGGGTCATAAAGATCGAGCAGGCTGAACTCGACGATGCCGCGCGGCTGATCGACGGGCGCCGCAATCGCGTCGCCATCGAGATGTGCGAAGCCCGCACCGAGCGCCGCGGTTGCGAGACTGACGCTGCGCACGCCGCGGACATAGGTCGCGATGCCCGCCTTCGCGGCGCCGCGGCTGAAGCGCGCCATCTGCTGCATCACCGCAAGTTCGGCGCCGGTCTGGCGGCTAAGGTCGTATCCGACGGCGGCAATGCGCGAGCCCGCGAACTGACTGAATTCCACCGTATCCGGACGCAGCCGCGCGATCACCGCTCGCGCCTGGGCGCGCAGGGGCGATGCGATTTCGAGCAGGCGTGCTTGCGGAACGCCGTCAGGCACGGCAATGAGCTCGACCACCAAGAGCGCGGCGGCATCCGATCCGAGGCGTGCCAGCTTGTCGATGTAGTGGCGGCGATGCGCGCCCGAGGTCAGGGTTTCGAAACGCACCGGCACAGTGAGAAGAAGCCGGCGTTTCTCGCGCACGATGCCTTGCAGCACGCCGATGACATGGTCGAGGACGGCGAAATCGAGCTCTTCGAGCGCGCGCGTATCGTTGCCGAGAACGAGCCACGCCTCGCGCCGACGGCCGCTGGCGCCGTCCCACAATTGCGGCACGCATAGATATGCCGCAATGACGCCGCGTCCCGGATCCCAGCTGGGACGAAAGCGATAATCGATATCGGCGAGCAAGTCGCCGGTGCGGTACTCGCCCGGCGCCGAGGGCACGTATTCCATCTCGAGCACCGGCGGGGCGGCCGCGTCGAGCGCGCCGGCATCGAGCTTGGGAGCGCTCGGCTGCAGCGCCGGCACGCCGATGGTCTGCGCCACCAACTGCTCGAAATTCTGCACCGGGTGAAAGCTGAGCTCGCCGTCGGGCTGAACTTCGACCCCGTGCACCTCGGAGAGATCGCTCTCCTCCTCACCCAAGAGCCTCTTGGTGATCTCGTCGCCGATCAACATGCATTTGATCTGCGCCTGGTGCACGTCGAGCGACGCGAAGACGACGATATAGCCGGCGTCCTTCCAGCGCGCGAAGATATCGCCAGGCAGCAGATAGCGTTCGATCGCATTGCGCGCGATGCGGTCGGCGTTGACGGCGTGGTGCGGCCACCGCGCGCCCAGCCGCTCTTTGATGCGCGCCATGCTGATGAGATTGACATGACCCGGCTTTGCCGTCGGGTCGCGGCCGGCCGGCACCAAGATGCGAATGCGGTCGTAGAGGGTCTCGGGCGAAACGGCGCGCGACCGCTCCTTGGGCTGTGGCTCGCGGTCGCTCTCGGGATCGATCAGATCCGCGAGACCGCGCCGCAGCTTCTTGAGTAGCGCGCTCGCCATGACCGTCCCGCGCTCGGCTCCTCGCTCAGGCAGCGAGGCAGTTCTTGACGACGTCGAGGAAATGATCCGGGTCGAGCGGCTTGGCAACGACCTCGGAAGCGCCGAGTTGGCGAGCGATCTTCAGGAAATCGGTATTGCCGATGCGGCCGCCGCCCGAGATCGCGATGATCTTCGCGTTCGGGACCTCGCCCTTTATGTCGCGAATGGTCTCGATGCCTTCCTTTTCCGGCATGATGATGTCGGTGACGACGAGATCGGGGTGCTCGTTGCGAAAGACATTGAGGCCGCGACGACCGTCTTCGGCGCTGATGACCTCGTAGCCTTCGCTTTCGAGGATTTGAACGATCGTGTTGCGGACGACCATGTTGTCGTCGATCACGAGGATTTTCTTCATGGCGCGTCCTGCCCCTTCCAAATCGCAGCGACGGATCGATCCGCGCGAAAAGCCGCGCACAGCCGCGCCACGCGGCGGGGTCGGCCGCCGCGGGCATCATCTTCGAGGGAAATGCTTAATGCGGCCTTAGCGCTGGGCCCGGCCGCGGCCGCGCGGGGGCTCTAGAGGACCGAGCTAACCCACTCGACCAATTTGCTTTTGGGCAACGCGCCGATCTTGGTCGCGGCGACCTGGCCGTTCTTGAACAGCATCAGGGTGGGAATGCCATGAACGCCGTACTTGGTCGGCGTCTGCGGGTTCTCGTCGATATTGATCTTCGCGACGGTCACCTTGTCTTTCATCGCCGCCGCGATCTCTTCGAGATAGGGGCCGATCTGCTTGCAGGGGCCGCACCATTCGGCCCAGAAATCGACCAGCACCGGCCCCGAGGCCTTCAAGACATCGGTTTCGAAAGAGGCGTCGGTGATCTTGGTCGTGGCCATATTCTTCTCCTGCAACGGACGATGACGAAGCTTAGGCAAGCGCGGCGCCGGCTGCAACCGGCGCCCGGCCGCGCGAACGGCCCTTCATAGTTAAGGATTGCTTACCCGCAATTCCATGGAAAAGCCCCGTTGCGAGCTTAATCTATCCGGGAAACTGCTTTAGCGTGCGCACGCTGAACGAGCCGGCCGTGCGCATGTCGTCCTACCGCTTCTACTATCTCAACGCTGACGGCCACATCGTCGACGCCGATTGGATGCCCTGCCTCGGCGACGCCGCGGCGGCGGCGCGCGCCCGCTCTCTGCTCGCCGAAACGCACGACTATTGTGTTATTGAGATTTGGCACGGCACGCGCCGGGTCGAGACGATCGCGACGGCTACGCTCGAAAGCCGCTGAGCCGGTCGCGCGGAATTTCCATCAAGCTCGGCCCGTCGGTCCACAGCAGGGCGCAGCGAATCTCTTTATCCGGAAAGACGGCGGCGATCGCGGCGCGGTAAGCCGCGAGCTGATCGAAATAGAGCGGCGGCACCGCGGCGAGCGTCGCCGGCACCGGGCGCATCGTCTTGTAATCGACGATCAGCACCGTGCTGCCTTCCACCACCAGCCGGTCGATCTGACCGGACAGCGCGCGCCCGCCGATCAGGCCCACCACCGGCACCTCCGCGACCGCGTTCGGACCGAAGAGCGGCGCGAAATCCGGATGCTCGAGCACCGCCAATGTCTCGCGCAAAATCTGCTGCTGGCCGGCCGCATCGAGCCCGTGCACCGGCAGCGCGAGAAAACGCTGCGCCGCCGCTGCGCGATCTCCCGCCGCGATCCCGGGCAGGCTCTGCAGCAGGCGATGAACCAGCCGCCCGCGCAGAAACGCAGCGCCGCGATCGTCGCCCAAGGGCGAGCGCGCCGGCGGCTCCTCGGCACGCGGCTGCGAGGGCGCGAGCGGCTTCGGCGGCGCCGGCTCGGGCGGCGGCGCACGCCAGCACCATTCGGGCAGCAGGGTTGCGGGCGCCGCCGCGCGCGCCGCGGGACGCGCGCGGCTAGGCTTGCCGCTCTGCTCATGGCGCAGGCGCAAGCCTTCGCCGGGCCAGGCGGCGATGCCCGGCGGCGTTTCGGCGGCGAAGTCGAACGACGCGGCGCCAATGGACGCAAGTCCCGCCTTGATCAGCGCATGCCAATTCCCGGCCGGCGGCGCGCGCTTGGTCTGCCAGCCGCAGATATAAAGCCGGTCGGCGGCGCGCGTCATCGCCACATAAAGGAGCCGGCGATATTCCTGATCGCGCTTGCGCTTGGCCGCATCGAGCGCCGCTTGCGCCGCGCGTGGCGGCGCCTCGCGCGCGACGAGCCAAAGCGGCAAGCCGCTCTTGTCCCAAAGGATCGGCGGCGTTTGTACCGGCATCTGCAATGTGTCGGGCAGGAAGACGATCGGCGCTTCGAGCCCTTTGGCACCGTGGACGGTGAGTACCCGCACCTCGTCGCGCGCGCCTTGCTCGAGATCGCGCTTTACCTCGGCAGTGCCCGCGGCGAGCCAATGCAAAAAACCCTGGAGCGAGACGCCATGCGCGCGCTCGTAGGCGAGTGCCGCCGCCAAAAGCTCGTCGAGCGGATCGGAAGCTTCGGGGCCGAGCCGACCGAGCATGGCGCGCCGCGCGCCGCGCGCGCTCAGCACCTCGGCGAACAGTTCGTAAGGCGGCGCGAAGTCGACCCGCGCCAAAAGCGCCGCCAGCTCGTCGGCGGCGCGGCGGAAAGTCGGCGATTCCTCGCGCCTCTCGCGTAGCGCCGCCCAGAGCGTGCCCGCGCGCTGCCAGGCCAGGGCGAACAGCTCCTCCTCGGAAAAACCGAACAGCGGGCCTTTCAGCACGCTCGCCAGGGTGAGGTCGTCTTCGGGCAGCAGCAGGAATTGCGCCAGCGCCATCATGTCTTCGACCGCAAGCTGCTCGGTGAGGATCATGCGATCGACACCGGCGACCGGCACGTTGCGCTTCTTGAGATGGCGGACCAGCTCGGCGACGAAGGGACC